>DUHF01000101.1:1461-4079 GCA_013331015.1 Methanoregula sp. | reverse complement strand
CTCTGCATCACTTCCACCTCCGCACCACGATCCGCAGGGTGCCATCCTGCTCATCGGTCCGGCTGACGACCTCAAACCCGTCACGGGCTGCCTGTTCGAGGACCATCCGGGTTGCGTACTCCTTCTGGATCGTCTCCGCCTGCACGGCGAGTTCCCGGGTCATCTTCCGCTCGTCCGACCCTGCAACGCCCCACCAGTCGGCAACCATATCATACGTGCCGTCAGGGCCCCGGACAAAACCAATGCCATGCCCTTTTGCCGTCCTCACCGCGATGTCCACCGTATGCTCACCATGGTGGCCCCGGATGACGGTGTCTGTCTCCACCTCATAGTTGAGGTTCTGTAAGCAGGCGACGAGCGCTTCTTTGTTGTGGAACTGTGTCTTCACGCGGCTGTAATGCGACATTTCAGGTACCCCTGCAGTGCGATGCAATCCTTCTGATAAGCGCGGGTTCGGGAAAACCGGTGGCGGTAACGGTGCCGTCCCGCGCAATAGTGAACTCGGTCCGGCTGCTCCCTGTGTCCGGCAGTCCGTCCGGCAAAAGCCGCGTCCCGAGCGGGATGACCTGCTGGTTTTGCGATCCGGTGAGGGGATCGGGCTTTGCAAGGCGGGCTATATAGGGGCCGGCGATGAGGAGATCGGTTGCCGCAAGGAGAGCCGGCCACGCGGGTTCGCCTCCGGCTGAGAGTTCTTCGTGCGTGTAACCGGTGTAGGTGATGACGTCAAGCCCGGCATTCCGGATGGCTGCTCCAAGGAGTGCGAGCGGTCCGGCCTGCGCGAATGGTTCGCCGCCTGAGAAGGTGACGCCGTCAATGCCTTCAAGGGAAAGGATCGTATCGGCAAGCGTTGAAACCGGGAGGAGGGTTGCAGGAGAAAAGGGCTGGAATGCGCGGTTGAAACACCCCTCGCAGCGGCGGGGGCATCCCTGTACCCAGAGAACGGCCCGGATGCCGGGACCGTTCACCTCTGACCGCGCAAGAAAACCTGCGAGGTTCAGAACGCAAAATTGTCGGCATCCGGGGTCGTTGTTCGGTTTCACCATTTTTTTCGCCGCGTATGGTATTGGCTGAAAAATTTTTCCGGTGTGGGGACGGATCTATCAATTAAGTATTACCCATAAATTCCCGGAATGTGGATTCATCCGCGGGGACGTGCAAATTATAGCATACTTATAGGATACGATCTGACTATACAAGTTCGATTTTCCCCTTTTTATAGGCAACGATTCGCACTTTTGTAATGCTTAAGGAATTTTTTCCGGGGGAGATAGAGAGGCTCCCGGGTTCGGGGAGAAGAAGAACCGATCGACACCTGCCGCTTTTCCCGTACGAACCCGGCATACGATCTCACGCGCTTCACCTGGCCGTGCAGGTCCAATTCCAGCCAGGGGCTGGCCTGCCCCCCGCCGGCATTATAATCTTTTGGGCACAATAGATCCGTAAGTGTTGGCGAAATTTGACGGCACAACCGTGCGGACGGGAAAAGACGGCCGGACCCTCTACGACCAGAGCGGCTATGGCCGGCCGGACGGTACGGGCCTCCGGCTCTCCCCGCAGGAGGCGCTCTACCTCCTCCACCGGCAGAAGATTGAGGTGCCGGGTTACACCTTTGATTCCCTCTTTGCCACATTTGCCGACCAGCCCAACTTCATGCGCAGTTTCCTGGTGTACCGCGATCTCCGCGAACGGGGCTACGTGGTCCAGGCCGGCCCGCACGACTTCCGCGTCTTTAGGCGCGGCGAGAAGCCGGGGAAGGGGGAGTCCCTCTACCTTGTCCGCGTCCTCTCCGAGCGCGACCCGATCCGGTTCGAGAAACTCATCGAGGAGGTCATCGCGTCCCGGAACATGCGCAAGCAGTACGTGCTTGCGGTGGTGGACGACGAGGAGGAGCTCACCTACTACGAGATCAAACTCCAGAAACTGGCCCCGGGATGCTCTGCTCTCCCCGCCCTTGGCCGCCATGATGCCGTGCTGGTCGGGAAATCCGCGATGGTCCGGACTCCCGCAGGGTCCGACCTTGAACAGGCAGGGTACGGCAAGCGCCTCGACCCCGAACGCCTCATCATCTCTCCGGTGGAACTCCTCTTCTTAATGGAGAAGGAGACCGTTTCCCTCACGCGCGGGACGGAGACAATATCTCCGCAGGAATTCCTTGAAATGGCCTGCGAGACCGACAACGAACTGGCGGGAAAGATCGCGGTCTACTCCGAGCTCCGGTCCCATGATTACACGCCCCGGACCGGCTACAAGTTCGGCCACCACTTCCGGGTGTACTGCGGCAAGAACGTCCACTCCGATCTCCTCGTCCATGCCGTGGAGAAGGAAGCGGCACTTCCCATGAGCGTCATCTCCCGCTCCGTACGCATGGCCCACAGTGTCAAAAAGAAGATGTTCTTTGGGGCTGTACATTCCTCAGGAATCCAGTTCGTCGAATTTGCACGGATCAAACTCTAGAGCACTACCATGGCAGAACCGCAGATCAACCCCTGGTCAGGCACCCCGTCCCTTGATATCGAGAAGACGTTTGCCGAATTCGGAATCGACTCAATAGCGCCGGTCATGGCAGAACTCCCCGAGGTGCCGTACTTCATGCGCCGGGGCATCGTGGTCGGCCACCG
>DUHF01000101.1:251-1285 GCA_013331015.1 Methanoregula sp. | reverse complement strand
AAGGAGTACCTCGCCTGCCTCTATGCTCTCGGGTTTGAGGGTACCACCTTCTTCCAGAGCCGGAACAACCGGCTCAAGGACCTTGCGTTCGAGGCGGCAACGAAAGTCAACTTCTCGGAACTTGCGGCCATCTACGGTTTTGGTCCCGAGACCGATCTCGCCCACGCGGATGCCGTGATAACCCAGGTCGCCGATATCCTCTACCCCCAGATCGACCGGGAACCGGCACCAACCGTGGTGCCGGTCGGGGTTGACCAGGACCCGCACATCCGTCTCACCCGGGGCATCGCCCACAAGATGCGGATGTTCACGGTCGAGGAGCGGGACGGGTACATCAGCGTCCGGTCCAAGAACGCACCGGAAGCGGCGCTTGATGCCGTGAAGAAGGCTTTCCCGCACGCAAAGAAGTACGAGGGGCACGTGGACATTAAGGGGGCGCAGTGCGCCGATGTTGCCGCGAAGGTGCGGGAGATCGAGCGGGCGCATGGCGGTTTTGCGTTCTATACTCCTTCGTCCACGTATCACATCTTCATGCCGGGCCTCACGGGCGGCAAGATGTCGTCGAGTATTCCCGAGAGCATCATCTCGTTCTACGAAACCGAGGCCGTGGTGAGAAAGAAGGTGATGAGCGGGATCACCGGCGGGAGGATGACGCTTGAAGAGCAGAAGCGCCTTGGAGGCGAACCGGACAAGTGCTCGATCTTCTTACTCAACCTCTTCCACATGGTAACTGATGATAACGAACTGGCTGAGATCAAGCACAAGTGCATGGCCGGCGAGGTCACCTGCGGCCAGTGCAAGAAGAATACGGCCGAGCGGGTGGTGGCGTTCTTAAAAGACTTCCGGGAGAAGATGGACGCGTGCCAGGACAGGATTGTGGTGTAAGATGGCGGAACTGACCCAGAACGAGAAACGGTTGCTCGCAACCCTTGCAAAGGAGAAGAAGGCGGATGCCCCGCACCTTGCCGGGCTCCTTGACGCTACACCGGAAGCGGTGGTGCAGTGGGCACATCTTGCACAGGACAACGGGCTTG
>DUHF01000101.1:0-134 GCA_013331015.1 Methanoregula sp. | reverse complement strand
GGCGTTTAAGATCGGGTTTGGCCAGTTACGGAAGAAGGGGCTCGTCAAAGTCGAGGGCACCGCAGTTACGAGGATTGCCGGAGCCTCCACGGATGCTGATGAAGCTGCGCTCCACACACCCTCCGCCGCTGACC
>DUHF01000244.1:486-4298 GCA_013331015.1 Methanoregula sp. | reverse complement strand
CGCCGAGGAGCGGCCCGATGGAGAGGCCGATATAGACGGCGGTGACGTTGATTCCGAGCGCCCGCCCGCGCTCCTCGGGAGGGAAGACCGACGTGATCATGGCGATGCCGGTGCCGTAGATCATGGCGCTCCCCACACCCTCGAGGAACCGGAAGAGGATGAGCATGAGCCCCGACGTCGCGAGCGCGGAGAGCAGGGCCGATGCGGTGAAGACGACCACACCGATGGTGAAGACGAGTTTGCGCCCGTAGATGTCGGCGCACCGTCCGAGCGGGACGAGGAAGATCGCGGTCGCGAGGAGGTACGACGAGGCCACGAGGCTGAGCGAGACGGCGTCCAGGGAGAAATCGGCGGCGATGGATGGGAGCGCGATGTTCACCGCCGAGCCCATGAACGGGGTGAGGAACGCGGCAAGGGTGGCGATGATGAGGACGGTCCGGCGTTCGGCGGTATCGGGAGTGGGCATGGGGGCTCTTTGCTGCGGCACTTATTTGAGTTTGGGGCGGCCGGGGAGTAAAGGGTTGTGATATTGCGCTCCTCTGGGGGGCGAGGAGGGGCGGCGGCCGACCACTGTTGTTCCGGGCTCCAGGTTACAATGAGGCTGCCCCAGAGAGCATATCAAGGGCGCTTCGGCAGATCCTGAAACGGGTGTACCTGGCGATGAGAACGCTCCTGAACGAGGCAACCCGGCAGAGACTCTCTCCGGATCTCTATGGGAGAGTGTTCACCGAACAGATGGACGTGCTGTCGAAGCTCTTGGTAGAGGTCTGGAAGGAGCCCGAACAGCAAATGGTTGGCCTGATGGGCTGGGATATCTGGGCCACTCGCCTCTGCCGTCACAGTCTCCAGTACCACCCGAAGAAGGTAGTCCGGGACGCCATCCTGAAACGCTGAGCTGAAGACAGGGGGAACCTTGGCAGGGCCAGGTGTTGCCGGAGAGAGCGGGAACTCTCGGAAAAATTCCTGCAAAATACACGGGAATGTGCTTTTTTCCCGGGGAAGCAGCGAGAACTGCTGCATCCGAACAACGCCGGCGGGGATCGATGCCGGGGTTGGTGGGAAAGTAGGGAAATCCGGGTGTGAGCGGGATTTGCCTAAGGTTAGGGTGGATAGCCGGGAATACAATATGCTACTTGTTGAGGAATTAGTCATACCTGCAGCGACGGAGAACCGGTTTTGGAAATTAACCTGACGCGGATGGAGTGTATGCAGATGGTACGTAGGATATTGCCCCACCTTTCAGCTATATCCGTTACATGCATTCTCATTTTGGCTTTGTTCTCAAGTGGCTGTACTGATGCAGGAAAAACCGAGGAAGAAACCGTTATTGGAACGATCGTACACGTCGAAAGCGATAACGGGACATATCTCATACAGGCGGAAAACGGAACACGCTATGCTCCTGTTAATCTGAACGAAAACTATCAGGTCGATGGCATGGTGGTAGGCTTTCGAGGGATCATTCTAGAGAATGATAGCGTGCCAGAATCATCAGGTATTCCTATCGAAATTCACTATATTGATACATATGTTCCGCCCGGAGCAAATGCCACACTCACACTTGAGAAACAGTTGCCGTGAGACAATCTCGTATTGTATTGCAGAGCTCAACCGACTGCCTGAAGGAACCACGGGAACGGGTGTATCCCTTTCCCTAACAAACAGTCTGCATCGGTTCTGATCGTGAGGAAAATCCTGTATACAACTCTGAAACGCCTCTTCGAGGCCCGGGACTGCCTGTTCGGCGGAGATCCGGATGCAAGTTTGACAAGCAGGCACGATGCATGAAGGTCGAATTTTCCGCTTCTTCGTCACCCCTGCACCCGGTGAGCCCAAAAGAGATGCTTGCTTGGCCGGATGGCACTGCAGGGAGGTCTCGCACGGACTCTCGGCAGGGATCGACGAGGCGGCATGAACGGACTGCTGCATCAAGGCCATGCCGACAAGGGCACGGAACACCGTGGTCTGAGTCAAAGAACCCTGGATCGGGATGCTCAGATGCCGGTCCAGGGCAGCAACAGCCAGAGCAAAGCATTCTTGCGGTTGAACGGAGTTCTCATGTGTGCAGGAGCTGCCCCGGGTTTGTGAGACCATATGGGGCGGTCAGCGTTCCATATAGATCTGCTGGTTTTCTGCTAAAATCAACCATCTGAGCCGCATAAACGCCCATTCCAATTCAGCGAACTACTGATCCTGAGGAGAAGTGGAGAGAGGGGATTCCAGCTCCGATGCGTTCATGGCGATCTTGCGTAAATATTCGAGGACAACTTTCGACTCTTTCTCATCGAAATCCTTGACAAGAAGATCGTTTATTCCATAACCGATGCGTTTCATCTCAGGCCGGAGTTTCCTGCTTTTTTCCGTCAGGTACAGTCGTTTTACCCGCTTATCTTCCGGATCGGTCTGGCGCCTGATGAGATCTTCTTCCTCAAGTTTCACAACAGATTTTGCAATCATGGTTTTGTCAAAACCCCGTGACAATGCGAGGCTGTCCTGACTCCGTCCCTCCTCGTCGTAAAGGGACATGAGGATCGCAAAATGCCCCCATCCGATATTATACGGCGCAAGATCTTTCGCAAATCTTTTCTGAATCGTCCGATAGGTATACGAGATCAACGCCGCCGGGACTTTTATCTCCTGAATCCATTGGGTGACCGGATTATCTCTGGTTGGACCCGCCATCTTCAGACCTTCTAATTAGTTGCATTGTCATCTATTTATACAAGATTGAATCGACATTGTTGAACGATCAACAATGGTATTTGAGGAGATTCCGAAGGCGATCGGGTTCTTGTTGCGGTCGCGTACCTCTGGTATTCCGAACGCTGGAAACAGAAAGCCGGCTGGTTACTCCTCATAATTTCAGTATTGCCGGGCTTCCTGATCTTTGCACCGGCGATGCCGTATCGGTTCGAACAACCGGTCATCGGGAATGACTGGCAACGGGGGGTCCTGTCATTGCAGGCACGGCTTTCCACCGGGGGTAGTTGACAGTACATCGTTTTCCGGTACGGATTCCGCTTTCTTCAGACTTCACTCATGCAAGGCGGGCCGGGCAGGTACAGCCCGGTGATCTTCCCAACCCCGAGTTTTCAAATCCTCAGATAGTTGACTATTCAACAATAAGTGTAAGGATTGTCACCTATAAAAAGAGGACTATTCAACTAATTTGTGCAGGCCAATGAGTTCCCGGCTGTGCCGTTGATGAATTCCCTGAACCGGAACTCCGGTGTGACATGAGGTTCTTGCGGACAGGCAACCGTTATCCTCAGTACCTCGCTAATTTCCCTCCTTATCTCCTTCCATTCGTCACAGCTCCTCGTTTTTTTCGGCTACCCCGGGTTCCTGAAGGCTGGAATTTTTCGCTTGATCTTCAAGGCTGAACGAACCGCATCCCGGATGAAGAGCCGGAACTGAGCAGAGCGGAACGCGCGCACCTCGATGGTCCGGGGACCTCGCGTCACGGGTGAAAACCGTGTTCAGAAGACAGCCATCCAGAGGTTTTGAGGAGAAACGGGATGATCGCAAAGAGATAGCGGATCACCGGTTGCGGGTTCGAGGTCCGGGGTTTGACCTTGTTGCGCATGCGGTACGACGACTCAATTGCGATCCGGTGCAGGGGGGACGATTGACCCGGTCCCCTGCTCTCCACGAATTGATCGCAAAAAACCGGGCAAAATCACCGCGGGGCTGCTCGAAGGCCGGGCCCCTCCCGCAGAAAACTCCCGGGCCAACCCCGGGGAAAAGTAGTTATTCTTCCTTCAGCATCGCGTTGATCGCCGCCGCCGCCTTCTTCGCCGAGCCCATCGCCT
>DUHF01000244.1:0-296 GCA_013331015.1 Methanoregula sp. | reverse complement strand
GGCCGCTCGCATCGATGCCGCAGAGGGACATCTTCACGCACTCGATCCCCGTGACGCACTGCTCGCCGAGGATCCGGGTCGGGTTCGTGCAGGTGAAGAACTCGATCCCTTCCTCCTTCGCGTGCAGAACCTCGGCCTTCCGTGCCGGCATCTCCTCCTCGCCCCGCCGGTAGATCAGGGAGACCTTCGCACCCAGGCGGCGTGCCACCCGGGCTGAGTCCATTGCGACGTTGCCGCCGCCGATCACTGCCACGCGGGCGGCGTGCAGGATCGGCGTATCGAACGCGGGGAACGCA
>DUHF01000288.1 GCA_013331015.1 Methanoregula sp. | reverse complement strand
ATACATTGTGGAACACATTTGTTTATTTGTGTCTTTTGTTGGACGTTTTCCTGGGTGGCAGTACAAAATAAAAAATCAGACATATATCCATGAACAACCCCTGTATTAGTAGGAGCAAGCCCATGGTCTTCATCTATTACAGTCAGGGAGTATCGTCCCTGTACCAGGATTTTACCGAACGCCTGATGTCCCACCTCGCCCTCAAGGGCACGGAGATCACCCACCAGGTCATGAATCCCACGACCGCCACCATGCACGTCAAACACACTGACGAGCAGGGAAAACTGGATATCGCGGTCGAGAACGAGAACGTTAAGGTGAGCTACACGGTCGAACGCCACAAGAAGGAGATCTCAAAAGGCGTTGCGGGTGCAGTCACCGGCGCGGGCCTCGGGGGTCTCCTTGGCAGCGTCCTGCGCCGCGATTCCAGCATGGGCGATGCCATTGCCGGGGCACTCGGGGGAGCAGCAGCCGGCGGAGCCTACGGCGCGTACGACGGGTACGAGGAGTCCAAGAACGAACGCACAGAGTTTGCCACGGTGCTTGCCGAGACCATAAAGGAAGTTGAGGACGAGCTGCAGTACATCATCCAGGGGCAGGAGGAGGCAAAGTCCCAGGCCCGCGAACGCGGCCGGCAGAAGATCGATGAGGACAATGCAAAGGCTGACGAGTACCGCTCCCTGCTCGAGGACCTGTACGGGCAGGTGCTTGCCGTACAGGAAGAGGTGGACATGGCCCAGAGCGAGGGCACTAACGTCACGAAGGCAAAAGGGAGGATCGACCGGGCTGAGGCACTTTACAAGGAAGCGCAAGCCTCATTTGACAAAAAGGAGTACGGTACCGTCCGGCCAAAGATCACCGCTGCCCAGAACATGGTGGAGAAAGCACAAGAAGCCCTCTCCGAGGCGCAGCAGGCAGGCTGAATCTGCCCCGATACCATTTTTCTTTTTTTGCTTTTCGCAAATAGGTTAAATATCATCCAGATGGCATCTGTACATGACCGTTGTCGGTTGAGCAACAACAACCCGGACACCGCCCGGCGAATAAAAACTGCCGTGTTGTGTTCCCATGGGACCTGCCTGCACCCGGGGCAATCCCGGAAACCATTTAAGGAGTCAACACCAACATGTTGACAATACCTCCAGTCAGATACTCTTCAAAAAATAAAAAAATGAGGAAATGAAATGAGTCCTTCTCTTATCGATATTCTGTTCCAGCCGGATGCGTTCTTTGAACAGGTGCTAAAAGAGGGTGAGAGCCTGAAGATTCCGGCGCTCATCGTTCTTACCGGCGGGATCATTGCAGCGGCATACGGCTATCTCATGGGGGAGCTGAGCGCCCGCATGATGGCTGCCCTGATGCCGGGTATGGATGTGATCATCCTCCTTTCAGCAGTACTCGGGGCGCTTGTCGGGACGTTCATCTTCTGGGGGGTCGCCTCCGGGGTATTCTATATCATCTCGATATTTTTCAAAGGTTCGGGATCGTTCAACCGGGTACTTGAGGTCGTGGGATACGGGTACCTTCCCCAGATCCTCGGATCACTCATCACCCTTGTTGCGGCGATCTGGTATCTCCCCCAAATCGCGGTGCCGGTACTCGCAAAATCCGCACTCGACGATCCGGCAGTTATTGAAGCCGCAATGGCCGCATTCATGCACGACCCGGCGATGGTCGAGCTCACCCAGATAACATCGCTCATCGCCATCGTCTTCATGCTCTGGAGTGCCAACATCTGGATCTTCGGAATGAAGCACGCCCGCATGCTCACCATGCGGGATGCCGCCATCTGCGTGGGGGTCCCTGTCGTCCTGTACGTGGTGTACGTTGTCTATAGTCTTGGAGCAATGTAAAAATGCAAAAGGTCAGCATAATTTCCTGTTCGTTTCTCATCCTGCTCATCGCAGCCTGTATCGCCCCGGCCGGCGCGTATTCAACGCCGGACTCCATTGTTGCTGCCGGGAAGGTGTACGTCTCTAACGTGAGCTATGATCCCGGCTCCTTCATTTCCGGGGATTCCGGTATTGCAACCTATACCGTAACGAACGCCAACACGGATCTTGGCGTTGTCGTGAATCATGCAACCCTGAGCGATCCTGCCGGGAAGGTCCGGGTTCTCGACGGAACACACCAGAGTTCTGCACAGATCGGCCCGGGCAAGAGCCATACGTTTACGTTCACGGTCACCGCAGTCGGACCCGACAGTTACTGCTATCCCGTCTTCTCCATAAGCTTCCGGGATGCAGACAACCTCTTTGCCCGCGAGATGCTCCAGATCGACAACACCCCGCTCCTCCTGACGGTCAAGGACAAACCTGACGCGTATACCGCAGGAAAGAAGAAGACTATCCACCTTGAGGTATCCAATCCCCGGGGCAACATGGTGAAGAATGTGATCCTCAGGTTCTCGAGCGATGGCGCGGACTTCACCCCCTCACAGGTCTATGTCGGATCGGTTAATTCACACCAGACCGTCCCGGTAGAGTTTTCCATCACCCCGTCAAAAGAGACCCCGGTCCAGCTGACCCTGGACTATTACAACGGCGACAACCCGCATTCGGTCACCCTGGAACTGCCCGTGGTCTTTGGCGTTGATAAGAAAGCTGCCGAACCGGTCATGAGCAATGTCCAGGTGAAAAATGTGGGAGGCACGTGGCATGTCACCGGCGATGTGAACAATGCCGGCCTCGAGACTGCAAATACCGTCATGGTCACGGCACTTTCCCCTGCTGTTCCCGAAGACCCCTACAAGGTGTATGTCGTGGGAGCCCTCAAACCCGACGATTTTGGGAGTTTCGAGATCACGTTTACGGCAAAGGAGACCGAGACCGTACCCATAAAACTCTCGTACAAAGATAATGACGGGAATGTCTACGACAGCATCCGCGACGTAAAGATCGGCGCAACCGGAATCAAAGTTGATACGGGAAGCGGCGGGTTTCCGGTTGTACCGGTAGCCGCCGGGATCATCGTCCTTGTCATCTTCATCGGCGGATGGGCATACTACCTGCGAAGGAACAAGAAGTGATCGGGGCAGAAAACGACCAGCCCGTAATGATCTTCCGGGACGTGGTCAAGGTATACCCGCTGCCTGCCGGGGATGTTGTGGCACTGGACGGGGTCTCGTTCCAGGTAGACCGGGGCGAGTTCATCTCGGTGATGGGACCTTCCGGGTCGGGAAAATCCACGCTCCTGAACCTGATGGGCTGCCTCGACACCCCCACATCGGGGGATATCTTCATCAGCGGTACACGCATCGGGGACATGTCCGATTCCGAACTGACCAGCCTGCGGCGTGACCGGATAGGGTTCATCTTCCAGTACTTCAACCTCTTCCCGCTCTTGAACATCATCGAGAACGTCACATTTCCCTTAATGCTCAAGACCGGAAAAGGAGTGGATCCCGAGCGGGGCCGCGAGGTGCTCCGGGCAGTGCAGCTCGATGACAGCCTCTTCACCCACACCCCGACCGAGATCTCCGGTGGCCAGCAGCAGCGGGTCGCTGTTGCGCGGGCACTCATCAACAACCCCGACATCCTCCTCTGCGACGAGCCGACCGGCAACCTTGACTCGAAGACCGGCGCGGGGATCATGGACCTGATGACGGATCTCAATAAGAAGGGGACTACCATCATCATGGTCACCCACGACCCGCATATCGCCGAATACTCCCGGCGAACCATCCGGATCGCTGACGGGAGGATCGTCTCATGATCTTCTGGGAGATCGCAAAACGGAATATCCGGATCCACCTCCTCCGGTCATCGCTTGCCATGCTCGGGATCGTCATCGGCGTCGTCGCCATCGCGTCCATGGGCATCCTCGGGAACAGCATGGTCCTCTCCGTCTCAGACAGCCTGCGGACGGTCGGGGACAGCGTCATCGTCACGCCCCACGCCGGGGGAGGCGGGGGCGGCTTTGGCGGGGGCGGGGGGAGTTCGTCGGCCCTTGTCATCACCGAGCAGGACTACCAGCAGATCAAACGGGTGTCGGCACCCAATGTTGCCATCCCCGTACTCCAGACCACCGACCGGGTGAAGCTGGGGGTGGGAAAAGATGATCTCGTATCATTGATCTACGGGATTGACCCTGACGATATGCCGGCCCTGCTGACCCTCGAATCCGGCGACTACAGCCGGAGCAGTTCCGGATGTCTTGTTGGATCCACGTTTGCCAAAGACAATAACGTGAAGGTCGGTTCGCGCATCTCCGTTGGTACCGACGGGAACAAGGGATCCCTGCGGGTGACCGGCATCATCGAGGAGCGGGGCATGGCGTTCGATGTCAGCACCGATTCTGCCATCGTTGCCACCCAGGACTGGTTCAGCAACGCCTACAACCGCAATGATTACGACAAAGTGGTCATCAAGGTCCGTAACCTCGATGAGATCACTTCGGTAAAGGAGGCTATCGAGAAGCAGATGAACCGGCGGGATGAGGTGGTCGATGTGATGGACACGAGAAAGGTGATGGAGTCCATCTTCCAGGCATTCGGGCAGATCACCACGTTCGTTTCTGCCATTGGCGGTATCTCAATGCTGGTCGCCGGGGTCTCGATCTTGAACATCATGATGATGTCGGTGACCGAACGGATCAAGGAGATCGGCATCATGCGGAGCATCGGGGCGCAGCGAAAAGAGGTGATGTCCATGTTCCTGTACGAGGCGATGATCCTCGGGATCGTGGGAAGCATCATCGGCGGGATCTTAAGCCTGCTTGGCGGGTATGCCATCAGCAGCCTGATGCTCCAGACCACCGAGTACCTGTTCGTCCCGTCAAGCCTCATCCATATCGTGTACGGCATGACATTTGGGATCATCATCTGCCTTATCTGCGGCATCTACCCGGCGTGGCGGGCAGCAAACCTCAATCCTATCGATGCGCTCCGGCACGAGTGACCGGGCCGGACCTGAACCTTTTTTTGGCCGGCCATACCACGGTATGCTATGAGCCTGCCCTGCCAGAACCCCGACTGGAACGAGATCTGGAAAGAGCGGCAGCGCCTGCAGGAATCGACCCGGACGCATGACGACCGATCCCATAACTGGGACAAGCGGGAGAACGCGGAGCGGTACGACCGGAACGCGATGAGCGAATATGACGACCGGGTGCAGCGGACGATCGCGTCGCTGCCGCTCACCCGGAATTCCCGCGTGCTCGACATCGGGGCCGGCCCGGGCGTGCTCGCCCTGCCCATCGCCCCGCTCGTCCGCGAGGTGACGGCAGTCGAGCCCGGGGCAGGGATGGTCGAGGTCATGCAGGGACGTGCGGAACGGGAAGGGATCCGGAATATCGCCTGCGTGCAGAA
>DUHF01000127.1 GCA_013331015.1 Methanoregula sp. | reverse complement strand
TAAAAATTAGTGAAGTACTGGGGCCAATAAATATCAGTAAAATTTTCCACGATTTTGTCAGCTATAATACTCAATCGATTTGTGTTCCTTCCATAATCAGAGGTCTCTCTGACAATACGATTAATCGTAAGATTTCCATCTTCCTGAATTTTGGAAAATTCAAGATGATACTGTTCATTAAAATAAACATTTATGATTATCAATGTTGGAGAGCAAATTGGTTGAAGATAATATCCTGATAAAAAAGAGTACAAAACAAAAATAATGCAACAGCCAATTAAAATCCACTTAATTTTTTTTTTCCACGAGAGAGTTTTAGTTTCTTATTAATTTTAATTTTGTGAATATCTCATTTTTTTATGAGAATGCGAAAAATTTCGCCCAGCGAGGCCCCGGACGAGGCGGTCGGGGAATCCCCGCAGGGGGTTGGCTCCCATCCCCTGTCACTCACGGTCTCTAGTACCTCAACCAATCCGGCCCCAAAATGACCCCCGTTTACCCCCCAAATCGGCCTCATTGACACTGTTTCACCAAAAAACAGCACCTCATTTTCAGGATTCGGCCAAAATAACTTCTGATTGCCTTAAATGCATGTAAATAGCGCCCGGAAATATCCACAAACTGCAACGATACAGCGGCCGATCTCCCCTCAGATCGCCCAACTCCACATTCCCAAAAACCCGCGATAATTTACCCGGCAAAAAGGCGCCCGCAGATGCGTTCTGCCAAAAGGTACCCCTCCCCGAGTATTCCCGAACGTGGCAAAGGGAACAGCGGATAATAATTTTCACGTCGTAGAACTTCAGAGATGACCTGTATATGACAGGTAGTAGCAGCGAGTCTCCGACAGAGAATAAACCTTGCACAGACCATGATCTCATTAGGACCCGGCGTCCCCTGCCAAAGTACACCGTCCGACCCCCCCTCTGGCATTCAATCCGCCCATGCCCCTGCCTGCTGTAAAATTAACGTTATAAAATCGCTTAAAACGTACCATAACTCTCCTAAAAAAATGCAGGGGTTACTGGGGGGTCGGACAGTGTACTTTGTGTGACCGGGGTCATGGGTGATCCTGCAGAACCGATATATTTCTGACGTGAACTTCCTAAAAACACCCTCTTCCCGGTGATCGGTTTGTACCCTTCCGAACCCCTTCGGCACGGTAAATCATCCGGCATTGAAAAGTCCCGGCTTACTCCTTCCAAGAAGCATACTCCCCTGCAAGCATACCGTAATATCGTGTCGAGCGCCAGTGATCGCGGAGCCAGACATGCTCGCGGATCGTTCCCTCGTACGTAAGCCCGCATTTCTCCATGAGCCTGGCCGAGGCGACATTGAGCTCATCGCACTTCCCGTACACCCGGTGCATCCCGAGCTCATCAAACCCGAATTTCAAAAACGCGTGTAAGATCTCCGACCCGTACCCGTTCTGGCAGTACGCTGGCAGCAGGACGATCCCGAATTCTGCTGTGCTCGTGAATTGGCGATCAATCTCGATGAATGTTATGCCGGCAAATTCCCCGGTTACCGGGTCACGAGCAGCGAGCACGTACTCCCTCCGGTCAGCATTTGCCGCCTCATCGATCGCATTGTGTACAAACGCCTCGATCTGCTCATCGTTCTCGAGCCAGAGAAGAACGTACTTCATCAGCTCGCGATCCCGGGCGATTCTCTGGATATTTTGAAGATCCTGAAGGGTCAGGTCTTCCAGGATCAGGCGCCTGGTAATGAGGGAGAAGCTCAAAGGAAAAACACCATCCGCGGATCAGTATACCCTGAAGAGTTGTCCATGCGGGATGATAAGAATGCCACCACCCTGCGTTTCGGCTGCTGCCCGATCCGGAAGCGGCAGCAATCCCGGGCGCTGTGAGGAATGCCGGTGCCGGCTCCCGGGCCGGGCGGGGTTGTCCCACCGGCGTGCAACCCAAAAAGATAATATATGACAGGAGCATCCATTCAACAAGCCACAAGGAGCTATGACCGGTAAAGGGAATTCCAAACCTCTGCGGGCCGGCACGCATACACCCGTGTCCCCGGGGGCAAACAAAAGAATGGTGTGCATCCTGCACCGGGCGTTCATTTTAGGCATTGCCATTATCCTCCTTGCTGCCCTCGTCACACCCGCGTTTGCTGCCCGGGATGTAAAGGTGGCACTCACGGAGCTCAAGCCCTCGCTCTACACCAATGAGCGGGGAGACCCGGCCGGCTTCTTTGTTGATATTGTCGAAGATATCGCACAAAAAGAGGGCTGGAATATCATCTGGATCAGTGGATCGCTGACCGAGAGCTGGGACCGGCTTGCGGCCGGCGAGATCGATGTTATGCCGGCCGTAACCAGTACACCGGAACGCCAAAAGTCGTATGACTTTGGCAATGAATCGGCTCTCTCGGTCTGGTCACAGGTGTATGCACGCCCCGGGTCCGGCATCAATACCATCCTTGACCTCGAGGGGAAGCGGGTGGCATCGGTCAGGGGAGCACAGAGCGGGACCGGGTTTCTGGATTATGCAAAAAATTTCGATGTCAATGTCACGATGCTTGACATGGATTCTCCCATGGCGGTCTTTTCTGCAACGGCAGCCGGAGATGCAGATGCTCTTGTCGTATACAATACAGCGGGCCAGGAAGATGCAAAGACATACGGTCTTGCGGCAACACCGGTGATGTTCAACCCGGTCCAGATGACGTTTGCCGTCCAGAAAGGGAAGAACCGGGACCTCCTTGCCGCCCTTGACCGGGGCATTGCACAAGGAAAAATGAGTCCCTCATCCCCGTATAACCGGGCAATGCAGAAGTGGTATGGGATAGAAGCCGGTTCAACGATTCCACTCTGGCTGTTCTGGGGGCTTGGCGGGATCGCGTTCTTCGCTGTCCTCTTCGTCATCATGAGCATCATCCTCAAACGGGAGGTTGAGAAAAAGACTGCCGAATTGTCCCGGCAGAACGAGAAACTCCAGGAAGAGATCCGGAGCCGCAGGCTGGCCGAAGATGAACTCAAAACAAAGAATGAGGAAATCAACGCCGCATACGAACGGCTGAGTGCAACCGAGGAGAAACTCAGGCAGAACCTCATGGAGATCAATGCCGCATATGAGCAGATTACTGCAACCGAGGAGGAACTTCGGCACAATTTTTCCGAACTCAAAAAGAACGAGCAGGCCCTGCTGCAGGCCCGCAGGAAACTCAGCCTGCTCAACACCCTGACATTTGATGAGATCAAGAACGCGGTCTTCGCAGTCACGGGCTTCACCGAGCTGGCAAAGAACGAAGTGGCCGGCACAACGGCTGCGGGTTTCCTGCACAAGAGCGAAGAGATCCTCCATTCCATGATGACCGCGATGCAGTCTGCAAAGAAGTTCCAGGATCTGGGGATCGGAAAGCCGCTCTGGCAGGACGCAAACATCGCGCTGCTCAACGCAATCTCCCACCTGGACTTTGCCCGGATAAAACGGACCGTAGATCTTGACGGTATTGAGATCTATGCAGATCCCCTGCTTGAGGATGTCTTCTTCATCCTGATGGAGAACACTCTCATCCACGGCAATGGGGCAACGGAGGTGAGGATCCAGTACAGGGAAGGGCCGGATGGTCTTACGATCTCAATAGAAGACAATGGACCCGGAATCGTAAAACCGGACAAGGAGAAGATCTTCAACCGGGACTATAAACTCAAGGGTGGAAGGGGCCTGTTCCTTGCCCGCGAGATCCTCGCAATCACGGATATCAGCATCCGGGAGACTGGAGAGTCCGGCACCGGGGCACGGTTCGAGATCATGGTGCCGGAAGGCAGGTACCGCCTGCCCGCAGTCTGAATGGATGTTTTGTCGCTGACGTACCGGGGCCGAATATTTCCCTGCAACCGGTTGGATGCAGGAGTTTATGTTATCAGGAAGAGGGCAATGATGCTGTTGCCAAGGTCATGTTTCAACCTCAGTTCACCGGGTTCTGCAGGCACAGAAAAGGCGAGGTTCCCCCGCCGTTTTTCAAAGGGGCGGATATCCGTCCCATTGAAGAGAGAATCGAGGCCAGAAACCTGTTCGGTGGGGTATAGGTATCCCTCGGCATTGATGAGATAGAACTCCTCAGTACTGATTGCATCCATGAACTGCAGGTTCTCAGCCGTGATATCAACAACCATGAAGGTATAGCCCTTCTTTTCCGTATCAAGATCTCCGGGAGATTTCGATCCGATTTTATCTTTGATTTCATACCCGTGAACCGTCAGTTTTTGTCTTCCGTCACTGACACTTTCTCCAACAGACAGGACATTGACGGTTGGTGCAGACGTCGTCTGGGGAGGAGAGAAGTTGAGGGGGGCCAGCTGGCTGACTTCGGGTATCATCCCCATCTGGACGACTGCAACAGCAAGGACAATGGCGATGATAGCAATAACCAAAACTGCCAGCCGTGCCCGGGTGACTCTGCCTCCTTTAGTTTTTGCATACTTCTCACAACCTTCTGTCCCTGCAGGATTCGTAAGGGGAGAGCCGTCTGCAGGTGACGGACTTGATCCGGGGGCCGGTATGCCCCACCCGGGTTCTGCAATGCAGCTCTCGTCGTTTTTCACTTCGGGTACCGCTTCGTTGGAGGTCACGAACACAGTACTGAAAGGTTCTGTTTTTTGAGGAACCGTATACGAAGTATCTGCGGTCTTTTCAATGACCGGTTCAAAACCACCGGCATCGGAATGGAGCATTGCAGGTTCTCCCTCCAATCCGAGCACGGGGAGCTCAACCGGTTCCTCAACAGAACCCGGTGCGTGTTCTGGTTCAGGTTCTCCTGCTGCTTCCCGGGCGGGTTCCGGTATAAGTCCTCCATGGATAAAGATCTGGATTAACTGTTCCCGGTGAACGAGGTATAATGGAAGGCCTACTATCCACACGACAAGGACAATCAGCCCCCAGCCAGCAGGTCTCCACGTTACCGTTCTGAAGGGTTCGACCTTTGCACTGAACGATCCGGTGCGAAGTTCCTTTGCATCCTGGTACACGGCATAGGCGCTCAAGACCACAATAGCGATTCCGATGAGGGGATTGATAAAGAATCCAACAATGCCAAAGACCAGCGCAAAACGAAGAACAAAAACAGATAATTTCGAATTCTTCTCCGCCGCGGACTCAGGAGAATCCTCTGCAACGGTTGTGGGTGATTCTTCCTTATGGGGCGGCGACGCGATTTCGGGGATAGTGGGAGACGGGAGTAACACACCCCTGCTTACCGGGAGAGAGAGAGGAGTGAGTCTTGTGCCGCAGACATCACAGAATACCGACTCGGATGAGGGAGCCATTCGCCGGCAGGTTGTGCATACTTTGCCATAATTGACCGTGGTTGGTTGTGGCAGCTGGGTGCCGCAGTAATCACAGAATAATGAGGTGCTGGCCGGGGCAGTCTTGCCGCATTGGATACAGGTATTGATAACACTCTGCGGCAGGGTATCGGGCAGTTTATTGCCACATTTATCACAGAACTGCGATTTGCTGTCCGGAACTTTGCTCCCGCATCTCGGGCAATTAATCTCCATGAAGCCTCAATTTGAAAAAATGGGTTTTATGTCCTTAAAATTCCTTGTCTGGGCCGGACTTCCCAAACATGAGGTTTTTTTCAAGAAGACACGACGTTCCACGATGTGATGTAATCCCGGATTCCTAAAATTATGGTGGCCGGGGTCACTGTGCACTCGTCATCCTGCCCGCACTGCCAGCAAATAAATACCCGCTCCCAAAATCTCCCGTAGTGACTGGTATGTCAGAAGAAAAACCCAGGCTCATCACAACCGTCTCCATCCTCACGCGACGGCTCAAGGAGAAAAAGACGTGCGAAGATTTCCGCAGGGTGTGGTTCCACACCACGGGCTTCGGTGTTGAGGGAGAGGCCGGGCGGGCCGGGGCAGCGGGAGGCACCTATGCCGCAGTCTCCCGACTCATGCCGGTCGATCCCCGCCTGCCCGATTACGAGTACCATGCATACCAGGCGCTCCTTGCAACACGCCCGGCATTCTGAGAGGCCCGGGCGGTCGAGGCGGAGAGTGCCTTTGCGATCTTCGATGAACTCAAACGAGAGAAGATCACGGTGCCGGAGGGTATTCCCGTTGTCGTGATAGCGTCCGGAACACCAATGGGCTCCTCTGCCGATCCTGCTGATAACGACCGGGTCAACCGGATCTTCCGCACGCTCCAAAAGGAGATGGCAGGAGACACGGCAAACAGGACGTACCTTGTCGCACAGAATACCAGCCACTATGTCCAGCTCGACCGGCCGGATATCGTGACCGATGCGGTGCGATCGGTTGTTGAGGCTGCCCGGCGGGGCGCGTCTTCCGGATGACAGCCCCCGTCCGGCAGGTGAGCACTCGCCGCATCCGATGAACGGGCAGGGAGCAAGGCCGGGATTTTTAAAAAAAAAAAGGAAAAAAAATTACCGGTCGCTGAACTTCTCGACCACGCGGACATTATCGCCGCGGACGGTGATCGGGATCGGGACCACACTCTCATAGAGCTCGACCGTGATCTCTTCTTTTGCGGAGTCTACCCGCTTGACGACGGCCTTCTCGCCCTTGAAGGGCCCGGCAATCAGTTCGACGATCGTGCCTTCCTCAATACCGGCAACCACCGGTTTGGGGATGAGGAAATGACCGACCTCGGCAAGGCTCGTCTCACCCTTGACCACAACGCGCGCGTGGGCGATCATCTCCACGAGCTGCTCGATACGGTTCATCTTCTCGGGAGTCTCCACCAGCACGTAGCCCTGCAGCTCGTTTGGGACGATGATGGAGGTCACCTTGACGTCCGTTGCCTTGGTCTCGATCGCCTTGAGGATATTGTCCGCTACCGTCCGCTCCTGCTTGGAGGTGGTCTTGATGGCAAAGATGCGGTTATTGAAGACCTCAGGAACCACGGGTTCTGCCGGTGCCGCGGTGCCGGAGGCTGCGGGGTGGGTTGGCTGTGTCATGGTCATCGCTGGATTCAGAACCCAAGCAGCATCTGGTGTTCGAAGCATACATAGATGACAAAGCCGATCATGCCGATAACGAGGACACCCGCTGCTGCAACGGTTGCGATCTTGGTGAACTCTTCCCGGGTGGGTGTGCGCGCGAGTTTGAGGACCCGCCAGTATTTGCGGACTAACTCCTCATGGATGGCTTCTGTCTTGAAATCAGGTTTTGAAATTTCCATATGGTATCACTTGAGAAAATCGATCTCAAACTGTTTCTGTACTTTGGGGGTAAGTTTCTCATTCCGACCATATATTTGTGGCGACCGTACGCCAGTTACCACAAGCAGGGTCCGCATCTTGTTCTGCATCGACGGATCGATCTGGGCACCCCAGATGATCCGGGCATTCTCGTCCACCCGGTTGTAAACTTCCTGCACAACCCCTTCTGCCTCTTCCATGGTCATGTCCGGGCCGCCGACGACATTGACCAGCGCGGCGGTTGCGCCGCTGATATCCACATCAAGAAGCGGGGAACGGATTGCCTTCTTGACCGAATCTGCCGCCTTGTCCTCAGAGTCACTCTCGCCCATACCGATCATGGCAACGCCGCCGCGCTCCATGACCGTGCGCACATCGGCAAAGTCGAGGTTGACAAGACCGGGCATGGTGATGAGTTCGGTGATGCCCTTGACAGCACGCATGAGAACCTCGTCGGCAACCTTGAAGGCCGCGTAGAGGGGGAGCTTGGGGACGACTTCGAGGAGCTTGTCATTGGGCACAACAATGACGGTGTCCGCCACGTCCCGGAGGCGTTCGAG
>DUHF01000185.1 GCA_013331015.1 Methanoregula sp. | reverse complement strand
GTGAAGAGTTTTCCGGTTGTGAAAATTTAATGCTTTTTAAAGGCCGGCTCCCGCCCGGTGCCAGCCATCAGCCTGTTTGAAGGAGAAGAGTTACTGCTGCTGCATCCTGCGGGCGCAGATCGTGTGCAGCCGCTGGCCCAGCAGTTCGATGCGCTCGCGATCTTCGAGACCTTCGAGCAGGTCTTCAGGGAGCCACTCGATCCCTTTTGCCGCGCCAAGGTATGCCCCGCAGATGAGGGCAATGGTATCGGAATTTCCCCCGGTATTGGCAGAGACCGTGAGGAGATCCGGCGGGTGGGAGTACCTGCTGATGAGGAAGAAGGCGATGGGGAGGGTCTGGAAGACGGAAACGTCGTGGCCGATCTTCAGGAGGGCGGTCTCGGTGTCCATCCCCTCTTTTTCAAGGACAAGGGCATTCCTGATCTTCCCTCCAAGCACCTCATCTTCGACCTGCGCCTTGGAAAGCGCCCGCCCGATGGGATCGGGGCTTTCATGGAGGGTGTGGTGCAGGAGGGTTGTCAGGGTGGAGACGGCGGCGTGGGCTGCCGGGTGCGTATGAGTCACGTTGCATGCCCGGACTGCCCGCTCGCAGGCTTCGCTCATGTCAGGATAAGCAAGGGCAAACGGGATCGCTATCGGGAGGCAGCCGGCGGTTGTGGACTTTACCCCCTTGCGGGGTTCATCCTGCTTTTCCGAATGCTCGCAGACGGATGCAACCGAACCATCCGGAAACCGGAGGGCTCCCTTTGCATAAAGTTCTCGCAGGGCAGAAGCGTACCGCTCTTCATTGAACCTGCCGTCAGCCAGCAGGGTGCCGACAAGGATCACCAGCTGGGTATCATCGGTGTACTGTCCGGGGGTTAATGCTTCGTTCGGGTGATTTTTGTAAGCGCGCCGGTACCCGTATTTCATCTTCTTCAGGTTCGGGGCGCCACTCTCATGGGGCATCCCCAGCGCATCGCCGATTGCCGCACCCAGCATACAACCCTTGAATTTCTTCAGCATCAACCCTATATTAAAAAACCCGGATACATAACTCTTCTTATATTCGTGAGAGTTCTGATGAGGGGATCCCCCTCAGTCTCTTGTTTTTTTGGTCCTTGGCTTCTTTCTTCGATGGCGATTTTTTTAATAGTGGTAATTGTCGAATCGGGTTTCGACAAACTTTTAAATATGATGTTATGCATGATTAATAATGATAAATAGGTGAGACATGACGGAAGACTTCGATGTCAGACTTGTCGAGGATGTGAAAACCTACACTCCCGACCCGGAATACAAGAAGAATGCATGGATGGGAGATTACCAGAAAGCGTACAATGAATTTCTGGCAGATCCGGACGGGTTCTGGGAGAGGATGGCAAAGGAGCTGGACTGGATCAAACCCTGGGACGCAGTCAAAGAGTGGAACTATCCCTATGCCAGGTGGTTCACGAACGCAAAGCTGAACATCACGGCAAACTGTCTTGACCGGCATGTCAACGACAACCGGCGCAACAAGGTTGCCCTGATCTGGCGGGGCGAGGAAGGCAGGGAGCGAATCTTCACGTACCAGAACCTCTTAAGCCAGGTTTCACGCTTTGCCAATGCCCTCAAAAAGATTGGCGTGAAGAAGGGGGACTGTGTCTGCATCTACATGCCGCTCGTTCCCGAGCAGCTGATAGCAATGCTTGCCTGCGCACGGATCGGCGCCGTCCACAGCGTTGTCTTTGGCGGCTTTGGCTCTGCCGCGCTGAACATGCGGATCCAGGATGCCGAGGCAAAGGTTGTCATCACCGCGGACATCTCGATCCGGCGCGGCAAGGCGATCCAGCTCAAGGCTATCGTGGACGAGGCTATCATCGATGCCCCCTCCGTGGAGCACGTGGTTGTCCTGCGGCGCAGGGAGCCCAGGGTGAGCCTCAACGAGCGCGAACTCGACTTCAATGAGATGATGGAGGGGATGTCCGATACCTGCCCGCCCGAAGTGATGGATGCCGAGGACCCGTTCTTCATCCTCTATACAAGCGGTTCCACCGGCAAGCCCAAGGGTATCGTCCACACCTGCGGGGGCTACATGGTGGGAACGTATTACACGAGCAAGTACGTCTTTGACATGAAGGACAACGACGTGTTCTGGTGTACGGCCGACCCGGGCTGGATCACCGGCCACAGCTATATCGTGTACGGGCCGCTTGCAGTCGGTGCAACGGTCTTCATCTCCGAGCTGACCCCGGACTACCCGGATGCGGGCAGTTTCTGGAGCCTTATCGAGGAGCAGAAGATCACGATCTTCTACACCGCCCCGACCGCCATCCGGATGTTCATGAAGATGGGGGAGAGCTGGCCGAACAAATATGACTTAAGCTCCCTGCGGATCATCGGATCGGTCGGTGAGCCGCTGAACCCGGAGGCGTTCGAGTGGTATTACAAGGTCATCGGGAAATCAAAGATCCCCATCCTTGACACGTGGTGGCAGACCGAGACCGGCATGCACATGATCACGACCATGATCGGTGAACCCATGCGCCCCGGTTTTGCGGGTAAGCCGATCCCTGGCATCGAGGCGGATGTCGTGGACAAGAACGGCAACTCCGTCAAGCCGGGAACAGGCGGGCTGCTGGTCGTCAAATCCCCATGGCCATCCATGCTCCGTACCGTGTACAAGGACGACGAGCGCTACCGCAAGTACTGGTATACCATCGAGGGGGTCTATGCGGTCGGTGACCTGGCGGTCAAGGGCAAGGACGGGAACATCATGATCCTCGGGCGGGCAGACGATATCATCCTGGTCGCGGGCCATAACATCGGTACCGCGGAGGTGGAGAGCGCGCTTGTCTCCCACAAGGCAGTTGCCGAGGCTGCGGTCATCGGCAAGCCGGATCCGGTGAAGGGGAACTCCATCAAGGCGTTCGTCATCCTGATCATCGGCCACCAGCCAAGCGACAAACTCAAGCAGGATCTCCTGCACCATGTCCGGACCACCATCGGGCCGATTGCCATGCCTCACGAGATCGATTTCGTGGAGAAACTGCCCAAGACCCGGAGCGGCAAGATCATGCGCCGGGTCTTGAAAGCCCAGGAGATGGGAATCGATCCCGGCGACATCTCGACCCTGGAGGAGTAAATCCCCAGGAACCACCCCGGAATTTTTTTCGAGGATTTAATAAAAAAAAGGCACTATCATGAGTGAAAACACAACAGAAACCATCATGGGAATGGAACCGGAAAAAGGCCGGTGGATGCTCGTCCTGCTGGGACTCATCATCAACCTCTGTCTTGGAACCATCTACTCCTGGAGCGTCTTTGTCGCACC
>DUHF01000129.1 GCA_013331015.1 Methanoregula sp. | reverse complement strand
TTCTTATATAAGAGAGATCACGAAGATAAAAAAAATCAAAAAAAAACGTTACGGGATTTGCGGAAGATTCCGGAGAACCCCGCTCTATGAAGATATTCCCTGTTGTTCACAGGTGGACTGATGTACTTATGGATGAGGATTGCGATATTGCCGGCCTTATACAAAGTTTTTTGTATCCCTCGCTCACGGGCTCGCGATAACCTCCGGATGTTTTTTCTCCCTTTCAGTTCCTGCCCTGCCGGTTATGCAATTGCAGCCTTTACGGCAGTCACATCAAGCGACTGCGCAACCGAGAGGACACCCTGGGCGGTCTCGCCGGGCAGATCTTCCCGCACCAGGATGTCACGGTACGCATCCCGCAGGGTCATCACGGTCATCCGGAACCGGGTAAGGGCTGTGCGGAGATCGGAACGGTTTTTCGAACGGGACATTTCCTGAACCGATGCCAGCTGGACGGATCCTGCCCCGGCAAGCGTATCCAGTTCAGAACAGTTGATCCCAAGAAGGCGGAGACTGGCGTTGATCATCCTGGCCCGGGTCAACACGCCATCACTGCGCAACAGGATCTCTGCCAGCTGATCCTCTTTTATTGGAGGGGTCATGATCATGGGGAAGGACCGGTAATTGACCGGAGATCCTGCATAAATCGTCGTGCGTGCTTGTGGGAGACCGGCGCTGTACCGGTTCCGCAGGGTAGTTGCAAGGGTTGCGTGCATGGTCGGTTTCTCCTGCTCATTTTCCTGTGCTGGGGTAATTTCATACAATCAGTTCCTCTTCGGGAGATACGGGAAATTTTTTTGTCCACCCAAAAAATAGCGGATGAAAGACCGTCCAGGGGGACGTAAATCCGCAAAAGAACGATACCATGCGGGATTTTATCCAAGCCGCAATGGCTGGTTCACCTGCATGTTCCCGTTCATGATGTATTTTGGGGGTTTTTGGGACGTCTGCATCTTACGTCGACAGGGAGTGTAATAAATGTGTAAAATTGCACCAGTTCGATCATCGAACCCGCGGGTTCAACCAAAGAGGAAACGAGCCTATACATGATGAGTGCAAACCCATTCGCAGTTAACGGTTGATTTTTATATATCGCAACATGAAGGATTGTGTATGAAACAATATGGCATCGCACTGCTTGTTCTGTGCATCGCGGTTGTCGTTGCTGCCGGGTGCACGGGTCTTCCATCATCGTATGACAGTTCCGGTTCCTCACAGGAAGCAGCATTCACCACTGACAGCAGCGGATACCGGGCCGACATGAAGGTAGCCTATGCCCCGAATGCCGCACCAATGCCGGTTCCCGCAGGTACGCCCCTTACTCAGGGGACGGGAACGGTCGAGACCAAGATCATCAGGACTGCCTTCCTCACGATCGAAGTAAAAGACGTGACAACTTCGGTCGAATCGCTCAAGGCAATGGCAGCTGACAAGGGAGGTTACCTCTCTTCGTCCAACATCCGTACAAACTACAACAACCGGTTATCAGGAGAAGTGGTCATGCGTATACCGCAGGCGGAGTTTGAGAACACGCTTGCCGGGGTAAAAGCGATCGGCATTGTCAAGTCTGCGTCAACGCAGGGCCAGGACGTGACCGAGGAGTACGTCGACCTCCTTGCGCAGAAGACCTCCTACGAGAACCAGCTCGCGCAGTACAATGCGATCATGAAACAGAGCACCAGGATCGAGGATATCATCAAGGTGCAGGAGCAGATCGATCGCGTCCAGACGGAACTGAACCGGCTCGAAGGGCGGCTGAAGTATCTCAACAGCCGGATCGATCTCTCGACCATCACCGTTAACCTCCAGGAGCCCGAACCTGTTGGTGGCGAGTCCGGCCATAACTTTGTCACGACCATCAACGAGGGCATTAGCGGATTCCTTGGCATGATCGACGCGATCATCATCCTCTTCTTCACGCTCCTGCCGCTCTTTATCCTCGGCGTTATCGGTTATTACGCCCACCGCTTTTACAAAGGCAGGAAACCGGCAGAATTACCACCATCAGAGAAGAAAGAATAAAAATTAATTTTTCTGCTGCTGCTCGAGCAGAATACGGATCTTTTTGAGTTCATTTAAGATGAGCATGCTTGTTCCGGTTGACGCAACCGGTTCATCGGGTGCACGTGCCGGGGCGCCAGTACCGGTGCCATCGCCGCCACCACTGCAGGAGCGTACCGCGTTACGGAGCAGTTCCCGGAGCTCGTCGGCATGCTCAATCGCCTCGATCCGGATCTCGGATGCAGCCTGTCCGGAATACCCGGCAGTCTGGATGGCAATCGTCGAGATCCCCAGCCAGCGCATAACCGGACCCTGTTTGAGATCCAGGTTGGTTATCCGGTTATAGGGGACGATGCCGGTTGTCCTGAACCAGACGCCCCGGCGCCAGCGGAGCTCGTCATCATGGAGCTCGTAGGCCATGGTGTCGTAATACAGCCGGACCCAGACAACAAAAACGAGCGTGACGAGAACCAGACCCCCAAGAATAATGAGGGATATGAACAGATCGGGTTGTGTTGAAAGCACCACGGGAAGGACTGCAAACGCGGCAATAAGAAGGGCAAAGAACAAAAAATTGATGATAAACCACGGGATCAGCGCCGTGGACGGTTTGAACGGTACATTGCGGGGGAAACGATAGGGTTCGGTCATGATATAATCAGGGATTAGTATCGACCGTGAGTGTCCAAAAAAGTATCGGGTTAAAGGCCCGGCTTATGATGTTGTCGGGACTGGGACGGTGGTTGCTTCGGTTGCACCACCGTTGCTGCTTACCGGAGTTGCTGCAACACCTGAGGATACATCAGCAGAAAGTTTTACCGAGCCGTGTCCGATTGTGGTGGTATCCCTTGTCAGGATTGAGCCATCCTTATAGATCTCGACGAGCAGCTCGTGGCTGGATCCGTCAAGTTTCTCGAATTCTGCAATGACCGTACCATTGGCATTCTCAACTTCCCAGACACGATCACCGGAATTTCCAGGAACGGATGTCAGGGCGTCCGGCATACCATAACTCCCTTTGAACCCGCCAAGATATTGCACGCGAACGTACACGCCAGTGACCGGTATGACCGGTGCCGGGGTTTCACGGATCTGGATGGTCCCCATTGTCAGGGTTGTAGAGGATGATGTCGGTGTCGGGCTGGCATCTCCCGGGCCCAGGGGAAGGCTGAACCCGCCCGAAGAGAGCATGGGGAGGACAACGAGTGCCCCGACAACAACGATGACGAGGATGAGAACAACTGCACCAATACCAAGAAGCATGTTCCGGCTGGGAGCAAACCCAAAACTGCGGGCTGGCTTTTTTGGAACCGGGGGTGCAGCGGCAGGACTGGATACTGGTGGGGAGAGCGGAGGTACATTTTGCGTGGGAGCTTCCTGGGGGAGAGGGGATGAGGATTCATCATCGTCCCAAGCCAGCGACTGCTGGACGGGAACATCCGGAATAGGGTTACGCAGGGGATCTCCTGGAATCCTTGCGGTTGATGGTTCGATGAGTGGTTCGACAGCGGTGATGTCCCGGTCAATGGGACGCAGGGACGGTGCAACCGGGGGTGCTGCCGGTTGCGCAGAGGTTACCGGAGACGACGGGGCAACGATACCCGAACCGCAACGGTTGCAGAACGCGGAGTCCGAAGGAACCTTGTTGCCACAGCGCGTGCAGAAGACATACTGGCCTGGCGCCGGGGCTTCAGGGCGGGCGGGGACAGGGGTTGCCGGTGGCGGAGCAATCGTTCCTGCCTCGATGATCTTCCTGATGGGGTGGCTACCGGGGGATTCGCTCCGTATGGGTGCATAAGGGGCCGGTTCGGTAGCCGGCTGGATGGGAGTGACCACACGAATACGCGAAGGGGCTGGAGGAGCTGCCGGTGCCTGCGGTTCAGTACCGGGGATCACCCTCCGGATAACGTTGTCGAATGAGGAGCCGATATTCTCCCGGATAATACGTGCCCATTCATCGCGCTCCTTGATGCGCTTACCCCCTTCCTGCCGCGAGAAGGTCAGGATCATCTGACGGGTATCACCGGTCTTAGCCATCACCGAAAGGGTGACAATCTGGTCCCGGATAGCATTTTCTCCGCTCTCAACACTCTTGATCGTTGCAAAGGGGATCTCTTTTGGGGGCAGGAGGTTCTTGGCCCTGTCCACCAGGATTACCCGTTTGTTGGTGAGGATACCCTCGAATGGGATCGACTTGACGTAAACGCCCGGCGTCCTCAGGAGCACTTTTTCATCATTGCGAATTTCTGGATCTCCCATGCTACCACGTCATGCTTCTTATTCGGTAGTGGTTGTATCTTTCAATGGAAAAAGATATTTATCGATGGATTTCCGGTACTCCCGGGTTGAATGAACGAATAAATGAACACAGCGGGCTCTGGGTCTCGAGGATATATTCGGATTTCCATGACGTTTCCGTGTTGTTCACAACAAAACGTGGGAATGGGAAAAAACGGGTAGCAGGAGCAGGGTCTGCATCAGGCAGGATACCGAATCTCCTGAATTTCCTGTTTGCGGTCACGCATTCCTTTTGCCAATTTAATCCTGCTCCTGGGAGAACCACTACCATTTTATCTTGGGTTTGCCATGGTGTACGATATGCAGTACGTTCCTGGTGCTTTCTTCCTCATTATCCTCATCCTCGCCAGCGCAACCGGTTGTACGAGCCCGGCCGCCGAGCCCCCCCTGACACCTGCAGCACCATCGCCAGAACCCACCACTATTCCGACACCGGAGAGCACACGGGCAACCGTGCAGGTTGCCGATATGGCGCTCCAGCTTGCCGATCTCCCCTCCGATTACGTCCTGCGGGACCGCTCGGTCATGACTTCGCCCGAGGTCAGCCAGCTCACCCGCGATCTCGGCTGGAGACAGGGCTACTTTGTTACATTCGACCGCACTGGACGCACCAGAACCGACCAGACTCGGATCCGGCAGTCCATCAATATCTTCCCGGCCGAAAATATGAACAAGGTCTTTACGCTTGAAAAAATCGCATTGTCCGAGGGACCGACACCGTTCTCCTCCCCGTACGAGATCCCCTTCCCCACCATCGGCGACCGGAGCATCGCCTACCGCATGACCAATACCCCGGATGAAGGCCAGGTCACCTACACGGTCATCTTCACCAAGAAGAACGCATTCGAGCGGATAACAATGGCCGGTACGAGCACGGATTACGAGACCTTAAAAGACATTGCAGAGAAGGCTGCGGCCAGGATCCACTGATACTGCCCCGCGCGCGCGGTCCATTTATTTTCCAAAAAAAAGGTTTGGAGAGAGTCCGATGGTCTTCAACTGCCGGCAATGCGGATCCTGCTGCATGGCCCTTGGCGACTATATTGTTATCGAACGCCAGACCGGGAATTTTACCTTCGACTGCGAATGTGTCTCGACCGGGACAGCGTTCACGGCCGAAGTGGACGAGGACAAGCGCCGGATCTTTGTGGATCACTCGTTTCCCGATGCCCACCCGTCTGCATGCCGCTTCCTGCGCCCTGACGGCGACCTTCTCCGCTGCACGATCCACCGGGACAGCCCGGCGCAGTGCAAGTTCTACCGCTGTGTGGTGATGCGAATCTCGGATCGGTCTGGCAAACCTGCCGGGACAGTGAGGGGCACCCTCGACCTGCATTCCGATGATCCGGATCTCCGGCACATCTGGGACAACGAGATCACCCGGAAACGACCGAAGTCAGATGCAGAGGCTGAACCATGGATTGCGGCGTTTCTTGCAGAAAAAGGGTACCGGGTCCAGTGATTTTTTTTAAGGATCAGAAAAATGAGATTGTGACCGGGGATAGAAACCCGGTTACTCATCCGGCTTCTCTGCTGGATCCGTCAGGGACGATTCAACCGGCCCAAAGTAAATTCCCGAGCCAAGCCACCAGTCATCGTCAACCTGCTCCACGTACCCGAGTTTTCGTTCCAAACGGTTGTTATGCGTTGGGTTGATATAGGTAAATTCGACAAACCCGGTACCGTCAGTGCTCGCGTCCATCAGCTCGCGGATGAAGAGCTTGCCTTCTGCATCCCGCTCCTCGAGACGGTTGACCCCGATCTTTTCCGGGTTGACAGGGTGTGCGATGGTGAGCCCGTTATAGTCATAGGCATAGACATAGAGATCGCCCCGGAAGAACGATCCTTTGGGATTGGAGAACTCAGCAAGGGCTTTTTCCCTGCCATTGGCTTTTGCATAGGCCGTAGCTTCCTGAACAAAGGCAACCATCTCTTCCTTGGAGGAGCCCTGCGGCACCGGATCTGCCGCGAGGGAGGGGGTGACTGATGGAGTGGCGGGGTTTGCTGAGGGGGTGGAAGGCTGGGTACATCCAGCAGCGAAGAGAAGAATGATGAGGAGACCAGATACGAGGATCCCCGCAAAGAGAGAACGTTTCATGAAGTAGCGTTGCCTTTGAAAAAAGATAAAACCTGCACCCGGAATCTCAAAGGTGGGAATGGTAATGCAAAGACCAGCAGGAAATGTCTCACCATCCCAACTACTTTCCTGACAGGAGAAGGGGGGGTTTTCAGGACAGGAAAACAGACAGGGGAATTAGAAAAAAACAAAAAAATAGGCAACGCCCAGGTCGGAATTCGAATCCGAGTCGATTGCGTGACAGGCAATCATGATAGGCCACTACACTACCTGGGCACTTTTTTGGTACAGTTAATCCCGCCTCCCAGATTCGAACCGGGGACATCGCGGTAGCCGCGCAGTTACCTTTGACGGTAAACCAATCTACAGCCGCGCACTCTACCAGGCTGAGTTAAGGCGGGGCACTGCCTAATAATGTAGGGATAATTCTGTATTAAACGTATCGTAACACGACCCGGTTTTTGGGGGAAAAAACCAAGAAAGAGACCCGGTTTGTGGTTTTTTTTAAAAATGCGCAGATTGTATTGAGGGTGAAACAGGGATGTTCCCCCCTTTACACAGGTTCCCGCCCGTGCCGGAAAGATCACGGATTCTTCCGGGGGCTGTTTTTGGTTCTCTGCTCATTTTCCGGTGTGGTGCAGCGATTGTTTAAATAATCCGGCTACTCACTATGTTAGCATGGTTACTCGCAAGGATATTGCGGGGGATCGCTTTCTTCACCGATAGCGACGCCCGTGAAAATGTGACTGTTTTTGATACCACGCTCCGGGACGGAGAACAAACCCCGGGGATAGCATTCACCTTTGAACAGAAGATCGAGATTGCCCGTCAGCTCTCAGCCATCGGTGTCCACGCCATCGAAGCCGGATTTCCTGCATCCTCAAAAGCCGAGAAGGAGACCGTAACCGCGATCAGGAACCTCGGCCTGGAATCGAAGATCTGCGGGCTTGCCCGCTCAACGAAAAACGATGTCGACACCTGCCTTGACTGCAATGTTGATATGGTTCACGTCTTCATCCCGACTTCCGACGTCCAGCGGGAGAACACCATCAACAAGAGCAAAAAGGAGGTCCTCGAGATCACGGCCGATATCATCGGCTACATCCGGAAACGCTCCGACAGTTGCATGTTCTCGGCAATGGATGCCACACGAACGGACTGGGACTATCTTATCGAGGTGTTCCGGACGGCAGCCGATGCCGGGGCCACGATCATCAACGTGCCGGACACGGTCGGAGTCATCTCACCCTCGGCGATGAAGACCCTGATCACCCGGATCAACCGGGAGGTTAAATGCCCTATCGATGTCCATTGCCACAACGACTTCGGGCTTGCGGTAGCAAACACGATCGCCGCAGTCGAAGCCGGAGCATCCCAGGTGCAGGTGACCGTCAATGGTCTTGGGGAACGGGCCGGCAATGCCGACCTTGCCCAGACCGTGATGATCATGGAGTCGATGTACCAGATCAAAACCGGAATCGTCAAGGCACGGCTCGTAGAGACCTCGCGCCTCATCTCCCGGTTCTCCGGTCTGGGCATCCCCCCGATACAACCGGTTGTGGGCGAGAACGTCTTCTCCCACGAGAGCGGCATTCACTCGCACGGGATCATGAAAAATGCGGCCACGTTCGAACCGGGCATCATGACACCGGAGATGGTCGGGCACCGCCGCCGGCTGACACTCGGCAAACACGTGGGCCGGCATGCCGTCCGCCAGATGCTTTCCGAGGTCCACATCGATCCCAGCGACCCGCAGCTTGACGCGATCATCGAGAAGGTCAAGGCCATCGCAAACCGCGGCAAGCGCGTGACCGACGCTGACCTGTACGAGATTGCCGAGAGCATCATGGGCATCGAGCTGAACAACAAGGTGTTCAGCTTAGAGGACATCGCCATCATGACCGGCAACCACGTCATCCCGACAGCCAGCGTCAAGGCGATCGTGAATGGCAAGGAACATGTCTTCTCGGCAGTTGGAAACGGCCCCGTTGACGCCGCCCTGAACGCCATCCTCGGGATCACCCCTTCAAAACTCGTGCTCAAGGAGTTCAACATCGAGGCGATCTCCGGGGGATCTGACGCCATGTGCCACGTCACCATCGCAGTCGAGGACGAGCAGGGGAAGATCTTTGATGCCAGCGCGAGCGGGGACGATATCGTCCTCTCCTCGGTCGAGGCCCTGGTCAATGCCGTGAACACGATCAACCGGGCATAACTTCCCTATCACAATTTTTTCAGGTTCGAGTTCCGGATCTGGACAAGGATTCCAAGCGCGGTATCGTACCCGTAAAGCGAAGCCCGGACCGAGAGCCTGTCAATGATCTCATCGGTGGATTCAAGGTAATGTTTCGTGAACCCGCCGTTCCGGTCAGCCGAGTCAAGGAGGTTGTCAATCCGGTCGCAGATCTTGACGAGCGTTGCTTCGGGAGGTGCATCAAGAATCCGTTCAATGCTGTCGGAGAGCCGGGCGCTTTTTTTTGAGATCGTGTTCTTCTTGGTCAGGGCTTCGACTATCCCGGCAATTTCCTGCCGGTCATCGACCGGTAGCGGGAGATGTGCGATCAGTTTGTCCGTTGCCACGAGCCATTCCGGGGAACAGTCCTCGTACACATCGTGAAGCCATGCAGCGATGATGGCAGCATGCGAGCCATTGAATGTCCCAACCAGCCCCGCTACCCGGGCCGGATGCGTGATATAGGGGGTCTTCTGGTCTTTCCGGAACTGCCCCCTATGGGCGCGGGAGGCATGATCTGCGGCCGACTTGATGACAAGGAGCCGGTGGGCAGGATCAACGGTCAGAAAATCTGCCAGCCGGTTCATACCAGAACTGGTTTGTTGGAGAGTATGAGCGTTTTGATTTGGTTGAGAAAATAGGATTATTCTGCAATCGGGGCGCCCTTACCCTCGATTGCCGCCTTGATCTGGCCCTGGAGCTGCTCGAACTTGCCCTGGAGCATCTTCTCCTGTTTTTCTAAGGACTTGACGCGGAGTTCGAGGGTCTCGACCTTCTCGTTGAGTTTTGCGTCAATGACCTCCTTCTTCTTCTGCATCATGACCGTGCCGACGCTCAGGTACATGACCGCGTCATCGGGAGAGTCGCTGATCTCTTCCTTTGCGCGGTTTGCCTCGCGGATGGCCATCTCGTACTGGGCTTTCTGCTGGAGGATGGTCTGGAGCTGCTGCTGGATCTGCTGGAGCATCCCGATCTGGTTCTGAACTTTAGGTGAGATATTGTTCATAGTAAACTCCTGTAGAGAATATCGGCGCCGGGAATAAAAAGGGTTATTGCCCGTACCCGTGCAGGCAGCAGTCCCGCTGCAGA
>DUHF01000072.1 GCA_013331015.1 Methanoregula sp. | reverse complement strand
GGGTGTACTTCTGGGCCAAGGCGAGTCCGCTGTATGACCCGCAGGGAAATGTCACCGGAGCTATCGAGACGATCCGGGATATCACCGACCGGAAAAGGGCCGAACAGGAGATCGTCCGCACAACCCGGGAGATGGCGGAGATCATCGCCTTTTTACCGGATGCCACACTGGTCATCGACATGGAAGGAACCGTTATCGCGTGGAACAAGGCAATGGAGTCCCTGACCGGGGTTCCTGCCGAATCCATGATCGGGAAGGGCAACTACGAGTATGCGCTCCCGTTCTACAAGGTGCATAAACCGATGCTTGCCAACCTGATCTTCATGCCCGAGGCCGAGATCGAGAAACGGTATGACACGGTTGAACGGATCGGTGATACCCTGGTTGTCGACATCTACATCGAGGATTTCCGGCCCGGCGGGGTGTACTTCTGGGCCAAGGCGAGCCCGCTGTATGACCCGCAGGGAAATGTCACCGGAGCTATCGAGACGATCCGGGATATCACCGACCGGAAAAGGGCCGAACAGGAGATCGTCCGGTCAAGGCGGAGTCTCTCCGACATCATCAGCTTTCTTCCCGATGCTACCCTTGCCATTGACCGGCAGGGCATGGTGATCACGTGGAACAAGGCAATGGAGGACCTGACGGGTGTTCCCGCGGCATCCATGATCGGAAAAGGGGACTATGAGTATTCCATCCCGTTTTACGGTGACCGGAAGCCCATGCTGGCCAATCTCGTGCTGATGCCGGAGGCTGAGGTGGAGAGCCGGTACACCCATGTACAGCGCGAAGGGGATACGCTCGTGGTTGACACGTATATCCCAAACATTGGGGGCAGGTCAGGAAGGTACTTCTGGGCCAAGGCGAGCCCGCTGTATGATCCTCAGGGGAATATCACCGGCGCCATCGAGACGATCCGGGACATTACCGAGCGACGCGAGATGGAGGGGCGGCTTGCCCGTTCGAATGCAGAGCTCCAGATTGCTGCAGAGATCCAGAAGAGCTTCATGCCCGATGTGATCCCCCAGATCACCGGGTTCGATATCGCTGCCCGCACCGTGATGGCAAAAGAGGTGGGCGGGGATTTCTTTGATGTGATCCCGTTTGAGATCATCGCCCTTGACAAAGGGACGCTCGGGCTTCTTGTTGCCGATGTCTCCGGCAAAGGGGTTCCGGCAGCGCTCTTCATGGCACTGTCCCGGATCGTTGTCCGGGTCAATGCTCTCTGGCACCGGGACCCGGCGCGGGCGATCTATGACGCCAACAACATCATTACGCAGGACTCAAAATCCGGAATGTTCGTTACCCTCTTCTTTGGGACCCTGAGGGAGGAGGATCGAACCCTCACCTATGTCAATGCCGGCCACAACCCCCCGGTCGTATTCCGGAACAGGACCGGAACCCTTGAGGAACTCCTGCCCACGGGAATTGTCCTTGGGGCCGTCGAGAACCGCGAGTACTCATCCCGGATCGTAACGATCGGCCCGGGTGATGTTATCGTGATGTATACCGATGGCGTTACGGAGTCGATCAATACCGCAGAGGAGCTATTCGGGGAAGACCGGCTCAACGCAATCATCAGGGAAAATGCCGGGCTTTCAGCAAAAGAGATCCTTGAGCAGATCCTGCTCGCGGTGCAGGATTACACCTCCGGCATGCCCCAGTTCGATGACATCACGCTGCTGGTGATCAAAGGGACCTGATATCAAAGAACGTGCTTCTGGGGAAAACCTTAGGGGTGATGATGGAAGCAAACTGGCCTCATACCCCCATTGGGATATTTGCCGCCGACTAAAAAGGGCGCCTGTGCGGCGGCCTCAATTTTTGTTTTTTTATGAAATGCCTCCTCAGGAGCTCATCCGTCCAGTGGGCCCCGCATTGAGTTCCCGCGGGGCGTTATCGCATCCGCAAGCCCTGGATCATTGCCCAGGCGCTCCTGGGCCGTACCGCCCCCATAAGGAGCGAGAAGGATACGGGCGAGGACGGTTGTGTTAAAAATATTTCATCCGATTTTCATCGTTCGGGTGTGAACCTGCGTTCATGCATGTTTCTCAAGAGCACTAAAAAGAGGGTACGGAGTATCATTTGCGTTGTCGCACCTGAGTATGCTCTGCTCTATCTCCGTATCTTTTTCACCGGTTCCCGGATATAGATGATCTTTCCCACATTGTCCCGGGACTGCCGTTCGTCGATCTCGAACAGGTCAAGGGAACGGATAAGGTCAAAAAATTTCCTGAACCCGTAATTCCGTGCATCGAATTCCGGGCTCTTCTTCTGGATGTTCTGGCCCACAAGGCCGAGTTCGGCCCAGCCCTGTTCATCGGATGAGTCCTCGACGCTGTTTTTTAAGAGTTTCAAGAACTTCTGGTCCTTTTTCATGTCCTTGAAAACGGTAGTATCCCGATATACCGGGGCGGTCGTCCCTGCCGGTTCGGTGGGCCGCAGGATCTCGGTATAAATGAACTTGTCACACGCATCGACAAAGGCCTTGGGCGTCTTCTCTTCCCCAAACCCGTACACCATCAGGCCGGACTCCCGGATCCGGGAAGCGAGACGGGTAAAATCGCTGTCGCTCGAAACCAGGCAGAATCCGTCAAGATGGCCGGTATGGAGCAGGTCCATTGCATCGATGATGAGCGCACTGTCGGTGGCATTCTTTTTGGTGGTATAGTTGAACTGCTGGATCGGGATGATCGAATTCGATAACAGCACATCCTTCCATCCCTGGAGCTGGGGGGTGGTCCAGTTGCCGTAGATCCTCTTGACGGACGCCACGCCGTACTTGGCAACTTCGTCAAGAAGGTTCTTGATGATACTTGACTGGGCGTTATCCGCATCAATGAGGACCGCAAGGCGTTTCTGGCGTTCGGTCGGGAGCGATTGGTAATCCATTGGTTCACCATTCTGTGTTTCAGGATTTAATCTTTGAGGATTGGTCGAAGAGGTCGCCCGATTGTTTTGGGATACCTTCTTCAGCCCCGGGGCCTATTTTAGCCTATAGCGGCAGGGCAACCACGGGGATTTGCGGGTGCATTGGTGACGGCAGCCGGATTGTTCATCTACCGGTCCTGATGAACCCTTCTGCCAAAGCAGACCGATAACAAAAGAAGAGGAAAACGGAGGTTATAGGGAATGGTATACCCGTTGCGGGAAAAACCGGTCCGCGGAACCGGGCCGGAAGACCGGTACCCGGGAGGACAACTCCTTACCGGCAGCAGCGCACCAGAAAACCTGGCCACTATCTATCGGGGATGGAAGAGCAGCAAGAGGTGGAATCCATGAGTGTACAGGTAAAATTTATCCAGTCAGGATCGTTCAATGCGGGGGTTTACAAATCCCTCGAACTCGACAAAATTACCCGGTTCGAGATAAATCACCTGCGCAATACCTGCGAACTTATTGCCATAACCCCGGAGAATCCCCGGGACAACTCCCCCTATGTTATCGCACGGAGGGACAGTGAGTACCAGTTACAGGACATTTTAAAGGATCTCCAGCAGCTGAAACGGGAGAACAAGGATATCATCTACGAGATAACCGACAGCGAAGTCAGAAAAATAATAAAAACCTGACATTTTATTGTTCACTCCATGAAACCCGGCAGGTCTTTTACCACGGGTCAGATACCAAAAGCCGCAGAAAGGTCTGGCAGGCGTTCTCCTGACCCGTGGCCTGTTTGGCATGCCGTGGGCAGGATTTTGGAAGGATACAGACCACCATTTTTTCCTCTCACTCGCCCAATAATGATCTGATGAAGAGTCCCCGGGCATGGCAGCGCCTCACGGTCAGGGCCAAGATCCTGCTGGTCTTCCTGTCGATCTCGATGGCAGCTCTCGGCATTGTCGGCTTTCTGGCATTCTCGACCATGAGCGATATGGGAACCTATGCCCTCGAGAGCAGCGAACACCTGGGGAGCCGTGCGGTTTCTGACAGCACCTCGGCACTCAAAGCCAATGCCGAATCATCGCTGCTGCGCCTTGCCATGGACCAGGCCGATATCAGCAACGTGGTCTTTTTGCAGGTGTCTTCCGAGATGAATACACTCGCAGGCTTTGTCCGTACGGTGCACCAGCGCCAAGCATCTCCTGCAACCCGGGCACTCTATTCCCAAAGCGAACGCCCCGAAGACCCGGGCCATTCCTCGGTCTACATCCTTGCCCCTGGAGTAACCCGGGAATCGGTGGCAGACGAATTGTCCGCGCTCTCCTCAACCGATGACCTGCTCCATCCCCTGCTCGCGTCCGATCCCCGCCTCACCCAGGCCTATCTCGGGACCGGCTCCGGCATCCTGTGGGTTGCCCCGTGGGTAGATGGCGTCCCCTCCTCCTATGATCCAAGGACCCGCGACTGGTTTACCCGGGCACAGGAAACGGATAAGCTCGTCTGGTCGGATCCCTATATCGATGCCAGCGGGAAAGGGCTCATGGTAACCTGCTCGCGACCGGTGGGTATGGGTGAGTCGGGATGGACCTGGGTTGTTGGCACGGACGTGACCCTTGAGACCATCAACACCCAGATCATCAATACGCAGGTTGGCGAGCGGGGGTATGCCGTGCTCATCGACAGCCGGGGAAATGTCATCTCCCGCCCCGGTATCGGGACGGGTGACCAGAAGTGGGACGAGTCATTTTTTGCCGAGAACCTGCTGTCGGTTGAAAATACCGGGCTCAGGGCGGTTGCCCAAAAGATGATCGCTGGCAGGAGCGGTACGGCCCGGGTTGTCCTTGGCGGCGAAGAGAAGTATATCGCGTATGCCCCGGTCTCAAGTGTGAACTGGAGCCTTGCAATCGTCATGCCGGTCGATGACATCATCGCCCCGGCAGAAGAGACAAGGGAACGGATCGTAACGGCGACCGATGAGACCGGGATTTACTTAAACCAGCAGATGAACGCGGCAAAGAGCCTCTTTTTTGCCCTCTTTGTGATCCTGTTTGTCATCGTTACCATCATCGCGGTCCTGTTTTCCCGGATAATCACCCGCCCGGTCGAGGAACTCCGGCGCGGGTCCGAAGCGATCGGTGCCGGGAATCTTGAACACCGGGTCCAGGTGACAACGGGCGATGAATTTGAGGATCTTGCCACTTCGTTCAACACGATGGCAAAAAACCTTAAAAACTATATGGATGAACTCCAGCGCACAACCGCAGAAAAGGAACGGTTTGCAAAAGAGCTTGAGATCGCAAAAGGGATCCAGCAGAGTTTCCTCCCCGACTCGGCACCGGAGATCACCGGGATCGAACTGGTTGCAACAAATGTTCCCGCGCTTGAGGTTGGCGGCGATTTCTATGATTTCATCCCGGTTGCAACCGGCCAGTGGGGCCTTGTTATCGCTGACGTGTCCGGCAAGGGCGTTCCGGCAGCACTCTTCATGGCGCTCTCCCGTACGCTGATCCGGGCAAGCACGCTGGTCAACGCAGATCCGGCGCTCTCGATTGCGCATGCCAACCGGATGATCTACGAGGACTCGAAATCCAATATGTTCGTCACCCTCTTCTATGCGGTCCTTGATTCACGAAAAATGACGCTCGACTATGTCAATGCCGGGCACAACCCGCCGCTGCTCCTCCAGGGGGAGTCATCGACCGTCCGCCTCCTCAAGGCAAAAGGGATCGCTCTTGGGGTCATCGATGAGGTTGACCTCCAGTCTGTACGGGTGAACCTGCATCCTGGCGACGTGCTCGTGCTCTACACCGATGGAGTAACCGAAGCAATCAACAAGGCTGAAGAGGAGTTTGGGGACGAGCGGTTGTTTGAGATAATCACGAAAAACCGTCACCGCCCGGCACAGGAGATCATGGATGAGATCCTTGCCGGGATCACCGCCTTTGCCGGGGACACCCCGCAGTTTGACGATATCACCCTCATGATCCTTCGTGCGGTATAACCCCCCGCGGATCTTTTTTTGGGTACCTTTTTTATTAGGGCAGACGTATGGGGATACCCTGCTGCGATGTGGCAAAAAGTGCCAGCGGCCCTGGTATTGTTTCCTGAAAGGATCTCAAAGGAGACTTCTCTCTAGCTTGGTCGGGGGTCCCTGCGCTCACCGATCTGCTGGCGCCACATTGCGTAATACAGCCCCTTCTGGTCAAGCAGCATATCATGAGAGCCGGTCTCGACGATCTTTCCCGCCTCCATGACATAGATAACATCTGCGTGCAGGATGGTTGAGAGCCGGTGCGCTATCAGGATGGTGATCTGGTCCCGGGTCATGGAAATATCCCGGATCGTGTGCGTGATCTCCTCTTCGGTCAGCGAATCGAGTGCAGATGTTGCCTCATCAAAGATCAGCAGACGGGGATGGCGCAGCAGGGCCCGGGCAATAGAGATACGCTGCTTCTCCCCGCCGGATAACATCATCCCGCCCTCCCCGATATAGGCATCAATACCCTGCGCAGAAGCGGCAACAATCCCGTCGCATGCAGCCTTGTGCAGGGCATCGCGGATATCATTGTCGGTTGCATCCGGTTGCACGAACAGGAGGTTCTCCTTGATTGTGCCCGAGAAGAGCTGGGCGTCCTGCGTGACGAGCCCGATCTGGCGGCGCAACGGGTTGAACCGGATCAGGGCCGAGGGGTGGCTGTTGAAATAAATCTCCCCGCTGTCCGGACGGTATAATCCCACCAGGAGTTTCATGAGGGTTGACTTGCCGGCACCGGACGGGCCGACAAATGCAATCGTCTCGCCAGCCTTCACGGAAAATGAGATCCCATCGATGGCGTTATACCGGGAACTCCGGTGCCGGAAGACAACTTCATCAAACCGGATATCGTCAAGCTCCTCGATCCCGATCGGGTTATCCGGAGGGATCTCGATCTGTTTCTGCATCAGTTGGTCGAAATTTTCCAGGGAGGCTTCGGCCTCGCGGTAATTCACGATAATGGTGCCAAGGTCCTGCAACGGTACAAAGATGATGGCGGTGATGGCCTGCATCGAGACCAGTTCTCCCGTGGAGAGAACGTTCCTGAAGATCAGCCAGAGGAGGATGAACAGAATCGACTGCTTGAGGACTGAGAGTGTGGTCCCCTGGAGAAACGTCAGGAGACGGACCCGTTTTATCTTGATGATCTCCAGGTTGAAGATCTTCATGTTCTGCTGCCCTAATCTCTGGATCTCGGGATAGGTGAGACCAAGGCTTTTGACCAGCTCGATATTCCTTAAGGATTCGGTGATCACCCCCGCGATCTCATTGGTCTCGCGGTTGATCTCTTTTTGCGTATTTTTGATCTTGGTCGAGAGCAGCCAGGAGAGGGATCCGAGGACAAATATGCCCGTGAGAAAGACCGGTACCAGAAGCCAGTTCATGGTTATGGAATAGATGATGAGAAACCCGATCCCGACAAACGCGGAGAAGAGGACATTGATGAATCCATTGAAAAAGATCTGGGTGTCCGCCCTCACTCTCTGGAGTATCGATAATGTCTCGCCACTTCTCTGGTCCTCGAACTCATCGTAGGAGAGGCGGAGCGTCTGCGCGAGCCCGTCGTTGTATATCTGCATCCCGAACATCTGGACTGCCAGCCGGGCGAAATAGTCCTGGAATGTTTTGGTAAGCCGGGCAAGCACCGCGATTCCTACGGCCACCCCCAGCCAGAAGAGCACGCCAAAGACCAGTGCATGTTCCGGGATACTGCCCGGGTTTAAAGCATAATTATCGATGATCTTCCCGAAAATTATCGGGTCGAGGAGGTTCAGCAACTGGCTGACTCCCGCTAAGATAAGGGCAGCAACGATGAGCCATTTCTGCGGCTTTAAGTATTTCCAGAGGATCGTCATTATGCTGGCAATCGGCATTGTCTCTTTTTCTCATATATAGGTGATGGCATGGCCCGGCACCAAAACCACATGCCGATACTCACCCCGGTCCTTTTGCCGGGAGGACTATCGCAGGACAATATCCGGGGGAAGGCCACGGCAGATTGCGGACGAATTCCTGGCCGGGCACCCCCATAACCCATGGGGAGGGACAACCCGACTTATGGACAATGATCGGAATAGGTTTCTCAACAATTCAGGATCTCTCGGATCAATAATACCCTAATCAAAACCTGGTGAAATGCACCTGAGCAGGAGCTGGCATCACATTTCTGGTGCACGATTCTATGGCACATTTACTATGGCAGACCCTGCGTAAAATTTTTTAATCGCGATCACGGGGTGTAAGTTAATGTGCCGATTGTCGGTTAATTATCCGACAATCGGTATGGATAACCGACAAAATGTTTGATTCTCCGAAGGAACCCTCCACAAAATGCAATCAAGGTGCGATTGAAAATTTTTATGCGGGGGGTGAGGGGTCGATGGATTTTTTTTGCCGGAGATTGGTTGCGAATTTTTTTTCGTGCGAAACCGGAAGTGTGGTTTGTTTCGGATGCTTACCAGAAACGATCCAAATGGATCCTGATCATACGTTCATGGTAGTTAAGATCCAAAAGAAATCTCAATGGATCGCAATTGTCACAAATTTACGTGTCCCACACCACTAGTACTGAGCGGCTCCTGGCCGCAGGCCAATGGCCGGTTTTTCGGCCAAAAGACAATTCCCCCCTGGGGGACGATCGCAAATTTTGTTTTCCCGGCAAAAATTCCAACCTGTATTCTCCCCCTATTGACAACCCCGTGGTATCATGAAAGGGCGCGATGAAATCCGGGCTGCAATCATCTATTTTCTGAATCACCCTTGCGACCGAGATCCTGTTTGGGGCGCCCACTCCCGGGGGAGGCAAAGTCCATCGCAGGGGGTTTTTATGCGTAAAACCCCAATCAACGTCTTTATCAATATCCGAATTTCCCCCCACAAATCAGAAAAGAGCCGGTATTTCCACCGTTCCGGTAATGAAAAAACGTACAGCCGCTCCCCAATCAGCAGGAGAATATCCTGTTGCAAAAAAAAGGTTATGCGCCGGGGAACGACTGCCCCTCCGCCTGCCCTCCGTAGGGCAGCGAGAAATGGAGCTGCTCGATCAACCACCGGTTACCGGTGTCCCGCAGCACCATGGTCGATCTGCCGCAAAGCGTCTCCTTTTTTGATCCGTTTACCGTGAAGGTCATCGTGCTCTCTGATGTTGCCCAGGCGACCCGGCCGTCGCCGAAGATCTTCTGGTCCGAAAACACGACCGCAAGGATGTCCGCCTGGGTAATATCACGCCGGATCTGCCGGATGAAATCCCGGTGGTTGCCAATGATCTCGTCCGGCCCGCTGCCAAACCCGGTGATGTCGGGTGCGAAGATCTCCGACAGGGTTGTGATGTCCTTCTTTTTGTATGCCTCGGCATACCGCTCCATGGTCGCGATGACCTCCGCTTCCCTATCCGGTGTGAGTTTCATAGCAGGTAGTTGGCAGTTGGCCGCTATTTATTATTTTACCTTGTTCCGCGAGTGGCGCAGTGCTCTTCTCATGCCGGGGATCCCGATGCATCTCCCCTCCCACTTGTGACAACCGTGAAATCATTACGGGATAAAATGCTCCCCCAATTCCCCAAAAAATTTTACGTTCGCCGGATCAGAACGATTGCGGCACACAGGGCAACCGCCCCGATAACAACCACAGGGCTGACCGGTGATTCCGTGGGTGAAGGCCATGGCGTCGGTACCGTTATGGGGGACTCCTTCAACGGTATCGTTGCCGTTGTCATGACGACTGCCGGGGTGTCCTGGATTACAGGTTCGCTGGAGAGCGGGGCGAGCCGTGCAGTAAACACGGCCCGTTCACCGTCAATCACGGTGACGCTTCCCGTATAGTCTTCATATCGTCTCTTCTTCACAACCACTTCCAGGGTCCCGGTTTTTGCGGAGTAATACGTAAACGGGCTGGTGCCTATCATGACCCCGTCCAGCCAGATCGCTGCATCCGTTGGAGTGGTCTCGAACGTGATGTGACCACCGCTCTTTTCTAAGGTGGTTGTGGTATCCGAATCGTCAGCCATAACTCCTGCCGGGACGAGCAGGAGGAAGAAGACCAGGAACGCAGAGGACCAGAGCCGTTTCAAGCCGGCACTTCTCCGGCAATGTGCTGAATACATCATGATGGATCTTTTTTTTTACGGCCGGGCGCCTCCCAATCGCCCATTTGCCGTACCTTGTTTTTTGTGGTGCGCGTGGTGTTATTATATTCATACCATGCACGGGGATCTGCCAATGAAGTCTTCTGCCCAATTCCGGCAATAACTACTACCGGTTTTTCGTATGCCCCCAGGGCCTGATGGCGCCGCAAGGGCCGGTGTCGGTTAACCCGGATGCCGATAACCCCGTTGATGAGCCACATGATAGACACCTCCCCCCTCTTCCTTAATCATGGATGCGGGATCCCCCAGAATACCGATAGAAGGAATTAAAACATCAGAAAAAAACAGGAGATGCATGAAACTCATCGCGGTCATTATTGCATTCTGTTTCTTTGCCAGTCCGGCTGCTGCACTCTCCCTGCCGCACATCACGATCTTCACCCAACCGGCCACCAGTCCCGATCTCGTGCACGTTGCTTCGTACGAAGGCGGAGAACGGTTCTGTGCCGGCGATTACCCGGTCATCGTCCTCTCCGGTTCCTATCGCGAGATGGGCCGGCAGTATGGCGGCCTGATGAAGAAAGAACTCAATGACGAATACACGTTCATTCTCGACGGCCTCGCCAAACAGGGGTATACCCGCGAGCAGGTCCGGGGGTACGGCCGCGAGATACCGGCATACTACCCCAAGCGCCTGAAGGAGGTTTTTGCCGGCATGGCCGAGACCTCGGGGCTCTCCGAGGACGACATCGCCGTTCTCTGGTACGGGGCGATCTTCGAGCTGATGGCCGCGTCCCCCGTCCCGCCGCCGTCCTGCTCGTACCTTGCCGCGTGGGGCGATTACACCCCGGACGGCTCGGTCGTTGTCTCGCGCAACTGGGATCTTGACGATGTGGTCCTGCCGCTCACGCAGTGGTATGTCCTTGCCGTGTACCGGCCCACCGATGGCAGCAACGCGTTTGCGACCTGGAGCCCGGCCGGGGTCCGGCCCGAGACCTGGATGAACAGCGCCGGGCTCTTCCTTGCAAACGACAATGCGGGAATTGTGGATGAAGCAACGGAGACAAGGCCCGAGTTCATCACGGAGTATTTCCGGTTCATGCTCGATTACTC
>DUHF01000124.1 GCA_013331015.1 Methanoregula sp. | reverse complement strand
ATGCAAACGCCATCGAATCCGGTGTCCCTGATGATGATTATTTAAAAAATGAGCTCTCCACCATCCGGAGTGTATACCGGAGCCAGGTGGAGCAGGGAATTGAACTGACAAAGCAATGGGGCGATGCTTATGTGGCGATGCTCTTGTCAGCAACGGTCATTGCAGTCACCCTGATGATCTCCATTGCGATCTATTCGCCGACCGGGATGGAATCAACCCTCAATATGGCCTACGGCATCGTGCTCGTAATCTGTGTTGGCGGCAATGTCCTCATGTACCAGTCAGTCCCGTACGATGCCAAGTCCCATGGCCTGTCTGGGCGAGCCTCAAAAGAACAGCAGACCATTCATGCCATGGAACGGATCATCGTGCCGTTAACCATTGCTGCCGTGGTCATTATGGGATTACTTGGCGTGAGCGCCGGCCTGATCTACCTGCTTATCGGTATCCTTATGGCTCCCCTGGGGCTGATCGGTTTTATCGACGACTCAAATATTACCATCAGGGATACAGACTTTTCAACGTTCATCAGGAGTTTTGGCGCCATCATGGGCGGACAGGGAACAACCGCCGTCAATGCACTGGCAACGATCGACAGAAAATCTCTCACTGCACTCGAGCCGCTCATCGATGCTGTCTACTCCCAGATGAACCTTGGACTGGATCCACGACAGATCTGGGACAAGTTTATCGGGGATTCGGGGAGCAACCTCATCAACAAGTATCTCAACATCTATCTCGACACCATCACGCTCGGGGGTCCCCCGGAACCTATCGGGACTGTTGTCGGGTCATCAATCCTTGAACAGACCCTGTTGCGGGAGAAAAAGGACATGCATGCGAGGAGCTTCATCATCCTGCTCGTTCCCATGCACTGTGCCATGGCTGGCATCCTTATTGCCCTGTACCGGATTATGGTCGTTTTGACCGGTTCGGTCGGGAGCATGATGGAGCAGTTCCAGGCAGAGTCTGCATCAGCCTCGACCTCCGTTGGAGGTGGTGGTGGAATGTCCGGAGGGAGTGCTTTGGGAGGACTGACCATGTTCTCCAATTTCCCTGAACAGGAGATGGGGACCTTTGTTGTGATCTGTCTTACCATCATCACGGTATCCAATATCATTGCAGCCCGGTTAGTAGGCGGGGGAGATCGGTATATGTTTTATTTCTATACAGCCATATTCTGTATATTGACCGGGATGATGCTTCTCGTCACCCCAATCGGGGTCGGACTGTTCTTCAGTCCTGAAGGACTTTCGGGAATGGCATCAGCAAAGTGAAAGTGGAGGAGATTTTCATGGATATACGAGTCCGCAGGTTCCTGATGTTCTGCACCATCCTTACTGTCGGGCTCCTCCTCCTTTTCATCGATGTCACCCTGATCCAGCTTATCCTCCTCCTCCTCCTCCTGGCAGTGGTCCTCCCCTTCCTGCTCGGGCTCGTGACCATTGCCGAAGTCCGGGCTGCGTATACTGACTTCAGGGAGCAGAAATTAAAAAAGATCGGAATTTTGAAAAAACTTGACGAGATCAAACTGTTCGAGAAGAAGGGAGCAAAAAAGCCGGAGACTCTCCCGGCAAAAACCGCGGCCAAACCGGGGGCTTCACCCGCAAAACCCGCATCACCCGGCAAAATGCCGTTTGCTGCCCAGATTGGATCGCTTGTTGCCACCTTCAAATCTCTTGGCACGGTAATCGGAGAACATACCCGGCGGAAACGGAAAGTTGACGATATCAACAGGATGCTGGATTCAACCGTCAGCGAGAAGGTTGAGAAGACTGCTGCCTCCGCTGCCGCACCTGCCGGGGGCGCCTCGCGCCCGGTGCCGGGCGGTGCAGGATCCGGCTCCCCCGCGGATGCGGATCCGTTCCTCTCCCTCTCCGAGGATGAGTTTGATTCCGGCCTTCTGGACGGACTTGATGAGGGTGATCTGGCATCGCCCGGGCTTTTCGGTGATGATGCTCTGTCCCCTAAGTCCGGGCTGACCGACGATATGGAACTTCCCGAACCTGAGCTCTCGATGCCGGATCTCGAGATGGACGCGGCTGCCGCTGATATCTTAAAAGCAAATGCAGGCGACGAAGGACTTGACGAGTTCAGCGGACTGGAAGCCGGAGGGGATTCTGAAGCGGACTTTGGCGATCTTGAAAATATCAGCCTTGACGATGTTGATCTTGATGCTGATTTTGAGGATGATGACTCCGGTGCCCTGGTTACCGGGTCCGCTGATGAAACCGCGGAGCCCGCAACTGCTGCTGAACCTGCACAAGCGGCTGAACCCTCCGGTGCGGTAAAGACCACCTGGATCCCCTCCGACGCACCCGGAAATGCGAACCTGGCAGAAGACCAGATCGGCATGCAGTCCGATATGGCAGCCTTTGCAAGTTCAAGCGGGGGAACCGATGAGGATCTGCTCAGCTCCATTGCATCCGATGTCAAACATGTCACCAAAGAGAAGGACTTAAGCCTCCTGCGGGAACTCAAGGATTTCAAGGCCCCGGCAGACCAGATTGAAAAAGAGCTCACCGAGATATACCAGCGGATGAGCGCTGTCCAGAAACCAAAAGAGAAAACCGGTTCTGCCACCAATGAAATAAAATAACCCGGTTGTCAATACTAATGGACAAGAAAATTTTTCCGATAAAAAGAGTTCTTATGAGGATTCCATGAAAGAAGTTCCGGTCAAGATCGAGCACAACAAACAATGGATTGTCGTCAAGCTTGGCGTTGGCGAAGACCGGCTGGTTATCCCCGCACCCATCAACAAGGAGATCCTCTTCAAGACCGTGCTCGACCTGGCCGAGCGAAAGAATATCCTGATCGT
>DUHF01000200.1 GCA_013331015.1 Methanoregula sp. | reverse complement strand
AGGAACTTGACGCGTTCGAGCAGCGGGTGGGTGGCATCCAGGGCTTCGTCAAGCACATGCCGGTTGAAACGGATCCAGCTCAGCTCGCGGTTTATGTAGAGGGTCGGGTTGTCGGCAAGCAGCTGTGTGGAGTTCATGCGGTCCTATCCTGTGCGGTTGTTGGGGCAGGGAGAAAAAATGCCTGCGGATTCACATACAACTCATGGGTATGCCATCACATAAAATCTCCGTCTAATGGCGCAAATTGCTAAAATGCCGGCAGGGGATGAATTTCAGGGACTGATTTTTGATGGCCCCGCTTCTATCCGTTGAAATGGTGATGGCGGTGGATCTGCTCGATGAACTCCTGCTTCCGGTGTTCGCTTCCGCCAACCGGCGGCCTGAGGTACCCGATATCCGGGGTCTGGAGTGCCGGGCAGAAGGGGCAGAGGGCCGCGTCCACGTCGCCTGCTTTCTCCCGGACCGGACAGTAGTAGATCCCGTCGATGAGCTGCACGGTATCATTGCCGGGGAAGGGGGTGCCAACCGGGTGGCCGGGTTCATTGAGCACGAACATGCAGAACGCTGCAAGCAGGTAGTTGAGGAAGCGGATGCGACTGTCTCCCCCGCCGGAAGTACACTGGCCGGCAACCATCTCCCAGTACGACTGCTGGAGCGGGGTGAGCGGATTGGTCATCTTGCCAAATGCCCCCTGCTGCTGCCGGAGCCGTATGGTCTGGTACGTTCCCAGCAGGTGCTCGTTTATCTTCAGCGTGAGCCGCTCACGGTACTCGGGACTGAGGTCCTGGATCTTCTTGCCAAAATTCCTGCGCATCTGCTGGATGTCGACCGGCGAGTGCCGGAGAACGAGAACCGCGATCTTCGCCCCGAGTTCTCCGCGGGTGGCAGCATTGCCAAGCTCTTTGCACTCAGCGGTTATCTGGTCGCACTGCTCGTGTGCGTTGACGGACTCTTTTTGGGCAGAGGAAAACTGGGACATGATACGGGATGGATCTCCATATAATGGGTTTTTTTGCCAGGGGCATATAGGTTGTTGTCCAGGTGCTTTAAAAAAAAATATGCTGGCATTGGATCAGGTAAATGAAAATCGGGCTGTATTAGGAGAATTCTCGTTATTATGAAGAGAAGTTTTGGGTTTACGTTTTTTGCTCTGGTGAAAACATTATGAGTAATGATGGGGCCAAACTGCCTTCATACCCCACATTACGAGAGTTGCCGCCGACCAAAATTGGCGCCTGTGCGGCGGCCCAATTCGGCTTTATTTTTCCCTCCTGAAACCGCCCAACCCGATTCACCAGTCTTATTGTCTCGCAGAGATTTCATGTGTTACCCTATCGCACCCGCAAATCCGGGGCCATTGCACAGGTGCTCCTGGGCCGTACCGCTCCCATTAGGAGTGCAAGGATACAGGCGAGGACGGGTGTGTAAATTTTTTTATCCGATTTGCTTTGTTCGGGTGTGAACGCACCTTCATGCGTGTTTCTAGAGGATAGTTTTTTTACAGGTATTGGTCATTGCAGGGATTGGAAATAAAACCAAAACTTATCCGTTGCCGGTATCATATCCCCCGACATGGCGAACAAGTATCTCTTAATATCGGGTATCGTCTCGATAATCCTGGGTATCATTGCTTCATCCTATACCGTAAACCAGGATCATCTTTTCGGATTGGTCTCAACGTCAACTGCACCCTACGCGGAATTTGCAATTCCCTTGATCATCGCCGGAATAGTCCTGATAATTGTTGGATTTGTGCTGGAAAACAAATAATTCCCGCTCAGGAAGATCTCGTGAATAACGATGAGAACTGCTATCCTCACCCTCCCGCTGGGATTGCTGCTCCCGTCCACAATTGAGGGCGGCGGAGTTCATCGTTTTTGAGAGAGACGGGGGAGTCACTATCCCTGCCAGGTATTACGGGAACGGGGAGAATAATCTTTTTTAGATTTTTTCTTGCGCTGACCAACAGAAAAAAACCTATACTTCCAAAAACCGGAGGGTTTTTATGAAATTTGGCCGGATGTGGTGCAGGAATATTTTTTATATGCACCACTCCCATCTTTATTCATGGTGATTTCCATGAGTGAGTGCTTTATTTGTCAATAACCTGCGCTTTTTAGATACCACGTTACGGGACGGGGAACAGACCCCGGGAGTATCGTTAAACCCGGACCAGAAGTTAGAGATTGCAGCCAAACTTGCGGCCGTAGGTGTCGATGTCATCGAAGCCGGTTCCGCAGCAGCCTCGGAAGGGGAACGTGAGGCAATCCGCCGCATAGCGGATGCCGGGCTCTCTTCTGAAATCTGCACCTATGTCCGTGCCCTGCACCAGGACATTGACTATGCTGCCGATCTCGGCGCTGACTCGGTCCACCTCGTCATTCCGGTCAGCGACCTGCACATCGCAAAGAAGATGCAGAAGACCCGGGAGCAGGTGGCAGCAATGGCATACGATGCCGTGGAGTACGCGAAGGGCCGCGGCCTCATCGTGGAACTCTCGGGCGAGGACGCGAGCCGTGCCGACCAGCAGTTCCTGCAGGAACTCTTCTCAGAAGGCGTCCGGCGCGGTGCCGACCGGCTCTGCTTCTGCGACACGGTGGGACTCCTGACCCCGGAAAAGGTGGCGGCGTTCATCCCGCCCCTCTCCCGGATCGCCCCGCTCTCCATCCACTGCCACGATGACCTCGGGTTTGGGCTCACAAGCACGATGGCTGCCCTCAAACATGGGGCTTCGTGCGCCCATGTTACCGTGAACGGCCTTGGCGAGCGGGCGGGCAACACCCCGTTTGAAGAAGTGGTGATGGCGCTCGAGATCCTGTACGGGTACAGCACGCGGATTAAAAAAGAGGAGATCTACCAGCTCTCCATGCTGGTATCGCGCCACACCGGTGTACCGCTGCCCATCAACAAGGCAGTTGTCGGAGAGATGGCCTTCACGCACGAGAGCGGCATCCATGCCCATGGCGTGATGCGGGAGCCGTCCACCTATGAATCCATCAAACCCGAGATGGTTGGACGGAAGCGGCGGATCGTGCTTGGCAAGCATTCCGGCTCCGCATCGGTCGAAGCCGCACTCTCGGAGATGAACTACAAGGCCGATGAGAAGCAGTTAAAAGAGATCGTAAAACGGATCAAGAAACTTGGCGATGACGGCAAACGGATCACGGACACGGACCTGATGGCGGTTGCCGAAGCAGTCCTCGCCCTCCAGTGCCACCCGTTCCTGAAGCTGCGGCAGTTCACGGCAAACTCCGGCAGCCACATGATCCCGACGGCAACCGTGACGCTGGTGGTCAATGGCCAGGAGATCACCGGGGCAGCAACCGGGGACGGCCCGGTCGACGCTGCCATGCAGGTCCTGCGCAACTCCGTCAGGGACGTTGCCGATATCCAGCTCGAAGAATACCACGTTGACGCGATCCGGGGCGGTACCGATGCCCTTGTTGACGTGACCGTAAGGTTAAGTAAGGACGGGAAGATAATTACTTCACGCGGCGCCAGCACCGACATCATCATGGCAAGTGTCGAGGCAATGATCGCCGGCATGAACAGACTACTTGAGGGACGAACATGAAGACCGGGGCAAAAATCCTCGTTGAATCACTGCAGCGCGAAGGGACCGAGATCATCTTCGGGTACCCGGGCGGTGTAGTGCTGCCGATCTATGATGAACTCTACGACTCGTCATTGCGGCACATTCTCGTACGGCACGAACAGGCAGCAGCGCATGCCGCAGACGGGTATGCACGGGCGAGCGGTCGTGTAGGGGTATGCCTCGCAACCTCAGGCCCCGGTGCCTGTAACCTTGTAACAGGGATTGCCACCGCCTACATGGACTCGATCCCCATCGTCGCCCTTACCGGGCAGGTCCCGACCAACCTTCTCGGGAACGATGCGTTCCAGGAGTCGGACATCACCGGCATCACGCTGCCGATAACCAAGCACAACTACTTAGTCAAGAATACGGCAGATCTCAGCCGGACGATCCAGGAGGCGTTCTACATTGCCGGAACCGGCCGGCCCGGTCCGGTGCTTGTCGACATCCCCAAGGATGTGAGCACGACATCGGTCAAGGATGTACCGGTGCCTGAAAAGGTCGAGCTCCGCGGGTACAATCCCACGTACCATGGCCACAAGCGCCAGATCGAAAAAGCCCTCCAGCTCATAGCCCAGGCCGAGCGCCCGATCATCTATGCCGGTGGCGGGGTCATCCTCTCGAATGCGTCGGCCGAACTGATCCGGATTGCAACCGAACTCGGGATCCCGATAACCACCACCCTGATGGGGATCGGCGCTATCCCGGGCGATCATCCGCTGAACCTCGGCATGCTGGGCATGCACGGGACAGAGTACGCCAACTTTGCGATCACGGAATGCGATCTCCTCTTTGCCATCGGGGTCCGGTTCGATGACCGGGTCACCGGTAAGACCGACACATTTGCAGCAAACGCAAAGATCATCCACATCGATGTGGACCCGGCCGAGATCGGGAAGAACAAGCGGGTCGATATCCCGATTGTCGGGGATGTGAAAGCAGTCCTGACTGACATGCTGAACTGCCTGAAGAAGAGCGGCGCTCACGATGCATGGATCAAGAAGATCCAGCACTGGAAGCAGCACCACCCGCTCAAGTGCCCGGATGACGGGGGGCTCCACCCGCAGTATATTATCCGGCAGATGAGCGAGCTGTTGCTCGGGGACGCCATCATCGTCTCGGAGGTTGGCCAGAACCAGATGTGGACGGCCCAGCACTTCTCGTTTAAGCATCCCCGCACGTGGATCACGAGCGGCGGGCTTGGCACGATGGGATACGGGCTGCCGGCGGCAATGGGTGCCCACTTTGCCCGGCCGGATCTCCCCGTCTTCGATGTTGCGGGCGACGGGAGCATCCAGATGAACATCCAGGAGTTTGGTACGATAGCTGCCGAGAACATTCCGGTCAAGATTGCGATCCTGAACAACCGCTTCCTTGGCATGGTCCGGCAGTGGCAGGAGC
>DUHF01000058.1 GCA_013331015.1 Methanoregula sp. | reverse complement strand
TGCTCAATCTCCTCTTCAAGATTGCCCACAGCCGGGACCTGCACGATATTCTCTCGGGATATCGCGCGTTCACCAAACTTGCCGTGAGCCAGATGCACTTAAAGGAGAAGGGCTTCGAGATCGAGACGGAGATCTCGGTTGAGGCAGTCCGGAACGGCCAGCGGATCATGATCGTGCCGATCAAGTACCTCCGGCGCCCGGGTACCGCAACCAAACTCTCCCCGTTCCATGACGGATTCAAGATTGTCAGCACCATTTACCGGCTTGCCCGCGTGAACAACCCGATGTTCTACTTCGGGATGATGGGGGTATTCACCACCATCCTCGGTCTGCTGATTGGGGTGTATGTGGTCCTTGAATGGTTCAACAATATCGAGCATATTCCGCTCACCATCCTGACGGTACTTCTCATCGTTGTCGGTATCGAGATCTTCATGTTCGGGATGATCAGCGATATGCTGCTGGTCTTCCACCGGGAGATCATCAGGGAGATCCAGCTCCTCCAGCCCAAACAGCCAAAGTAAGAAGATGCAGGCTTCCGGCATCCGCCGTGCCAGAGGATAAAACTCCTTTTTACTCGGATAAATTCCTGAAGGAAGGGAAGGATGATAGATGGATTTTTGAATTTTTTGCTCTGGAGAAACGAGCATGAACGGGCGTTCACATCCGAACGATGAAAATTAGAATTACTGAAATCAATCCTGATAGAGATATTAAGTACACTCAGCTAATTTTCACAGGAAACCCTCATTCCAAAAAATTGGACCCCCCTTCTCGCCATCCCTGCCCCCAAGGGGGGCGGGGGCGCATGCGATGCCTCCGTATTACCGGTACAGGACACCCCGATAAGAAAATTGTTTTCACAAAACCGAAATTGAAGCCGACGCGGGAGCGCCCCCGCGGGGGCGGCGGCAGGCATCGTAAAGGGGGTATGGGGGCAGTTTGCCCCCATCATCATTTGTAAGGTTTTCAACAGGGCATTTTTTTCCTTTTTTCAAGGTAACCTGACTTTTTTTGGAACGGAGAAAAATTGTTCCGTTGGTTTTCGGCAGGATGAAGGAATCAGCACGGTGAGGGAAACCGTGAGCAGTTACCGGGACCTGGCAGAATATTCATCCATCCGCTTCAGACCTGAAGATAAGGAACGAGAGTACAAGACCGGACACAAAGCCTACAACGATTGCAACCAGTATTCCCACACCAAGCCCGGCCAGAAAGACTGCGATGAGGACCGATGCAAAGAGACCCACAAAGTTTGCCGCAGTGGTTTTCCGACCGGACGGCGTGTTCCGGATCATGGTATTTCACCACCCCCATGCGCCGGGTTCAGCAGCGGGAGCTCATTCACGGGCATAGCTGGCAAAACCCGTTTTTATACAGCAGAACACGACAGGAATGCTCGGCAAGCGAGGTGAGCAGGTATGCCTCGTCAAGGGTCTTTCCTGCAGCAAAGGTCCCGTGCCCCCGTGCGATGACAAGCCTGCCACCGGTAAGGCCATCAGAGACGGTCCGCGCTACCTCGTCAGAACCTGGCGCACCGTCAACAACCGGGATCACCGGGCAGAACATCAGCCCTTCGCTGTCCTCGGGGACAATCCGGTCAAGCACCAGCGACGCTGCAATGGCAGCCGGCGGGTGGGCATGGACAATCGCCTGGTGGGGGGTCTTTTTGTATACCTCGCGGTGGACCCGGTACTCGCTCGATGCATCGGGGGGGACCGGGCCTTCAGGGGGGACAAAGACCGGCTCATGGAGAAGATCGAGATACACTCCCGTCCGCTTGATGAAAAATCCCTCCCCCTCGCGGACACTGAGGTTGCCAAAGTTCCCGCCCACAAGGTGTTCGGCGAAGAGGCGTCTTCCGATACGTTCGAACTCGGTAGCGTGCATACTATTTACAACGGTTCATCCTCAAGAGGCATAAAGTGCCCGTTTCGTGAAGAGTGCATCAACTTCCCACGGGAGAACCGGAAAAGATCCGGCAATGGCAGTAAGACAGGGAAATGCAAAAAAAGAAAAAAAAGGTTTACATGAACTGGATGCCGACATCGCGCATCTTGTTGTAGCGCGCGATATTGAGGAGGAGCGGAGTCAATGCTTCCACCATGCTGGACGCGGCTAGCGGCCCGGCATCGAACGCCTGGAGTTTTGAGACCGAGTTGACAATATCCATCACCTGCTTCTTTGCCTCGGCATCGTCACCACAGACAGGAACTGAGTACGTGAGTTCCTCATCGAGTGCTTTCCACTTGTTGGCAGCTATCGTATTGAACGCAGAACAAATCCGGGTTTCCTTGGGGAGAATGCGTCGTATCATCAGTGCTGCGGAACCTTCCCCGGGAGGAACAAAGGTGAAATGGTCACGTTTCTCCATGGGGTTTATGGGACTTATCACAATCTTATCCTCAAAGCATTCAAGCCCCTCGAGCGTGGCAAGAGCGTTCTTGAACGGGATAGCAAGGATAACCACATCGGCACAGGAGACGGCGTCCTGGTTTGTTGCACCCTTGAACGTCCGGCAGGCAGTGCCCCGGTTTTTCAGCGTACTGATGCTGCACTCGCAGCTGGTCTGTGCCCGTGCCTCATCACGCGAGCCGACAATAACATCATACTTTGGTGCAAGGCGCATGGCGATACCTTCGCCAATATCTCCCGTTCCTCCAACAATTCCGATCTTCATGATCATCCCACCAGCGGTTTTAGGAGTTTTTCGAGGGTTGCTGCATCGGTGACACCTTCCATCTGCTGGATAACCCTGCCATCTTTCTCAATAACGAGTGTCGGTACGACCCGGATCCCGTATTTTTCGGCAAGATCCATGTTCTGGTCGACATCCACTTTCCGGATCTCAACGGAGTCCCCCATCTTTTTTGCAAGTTCTTCGAGTATGGGCGTCTGCATCCTGCAGGGTCCGCACCATGTTGCAAAAAAGTCAAACAATACCGGTTTGCTCATTCGTATACCCGGTACTGTGTCAATGAAAAAAAAGATAAATCTATGGTTTTGTTATTTGGAGAGGATCTCCATGATGATCTTCCCGTACGCCGGACGGGTGATGATCACCCCAACCAGCACACCAAGGATGGTGATGATGGCAAATCCCCTGAGCGACGAGAGATCCATGAGAGCCAGAGGCGCCATGGCGATGAAGATGGTTGCCGCAGCCACGACAATGATGCCGAGTGCCCGGGAGAGCCGCTTCAAGTAGAGGTTCGGCGACGGCACCTTTCCTTCATGCAGGATCTCGTCGGTGATGATCACCAGCTGATCGATACCGGTTCCGAGCACCGCAATCAGACCGGCAA
>DUHF01000217.1:333-4599 GCA_013331015.1 Methanoregula sp. | reverse complement strand
TCGGATTCGCCCCTGAACCGCTGGCATGGTGAACCTGCCGGGGTTGGTCCTGCACCCGGCACGACACGGATCGTGACCGTAAATCCCATGCCGGAACAGGCAGCAGGGCTTCAGGATATCCGGGAATGCGGGAGGACGTTTGCCCGTGATCACCGGGGAGTTCAGCCCCCGTCAATTCAGGAGCGGCCCCAGTCCATGGTGGACCGGGGGTTCTACCGGACCTTCTGCCGCAACTGCCCGTTCATTCCGATGATGAATATCCTGAAAAAACGGGGGATGGCCATGATCTGCGATGCGGGCTGCTCTGTTCTCGGGATGAACCATCCCTACGATCTGGGGGTAGCAAGTTTCGGGATGGGTGCAAGCATCGCAGTTGCTGCCCGGAGCACGAAAGTGGCCCTGATCGGCGACTATGCACTCCTTCACTCCGGCCTGAATGCCCTTATTGATGTGTACGAGAAGGACCTCCCGCTCCTCTGTATCGTGACAAAGAATGACTGCACGGCCATGACCGGCAAGCAGCCCGCAATCGATCCTCTCCCCTACCTGCGGTGGGCGGAGCCGGTGGTCTGCCGGGCCGATGATGAAGCGACACTCGAACGCGAGCTCGTGGTGACGGACAGTCCGCGGACTCTTGTGGTAACCGGAACCTGTCCGGAGGGAAGCGCCCATGAAACCATTGCATATTGAGATCTGTGATGTAACCCTGCGGGACGGGGAGCAGACTCCCGGCGTCTCGTTCTCGTGCCAGGAGAAAGTGGATATCGCGACAAAGCTCGATGAGATCGGGATCGAGGTCATCGAAGCCGGGTTCCCGGCAGTGTCGGCGAACGAGAAGCAATGTGTAAAAACCATCGCAAATCTCGGTCTTGATGCCCGTATCTGCGGGTTCTCCCGGGCCCGCGAGGCAGATATCCAGACTGCTATTGACTGCGGTGTCGATATGGTGAGCATCTTCATCCCCACCTCAGAACTCCATGTGCGGGTCAAGTTCAAGAAAACCCGGGAGCAGGTGCTCGAGGATTCCCTCTCAATGATCGATTATGCCCGGGACCACGGTGTGCAGGTCAGGTTTGCAGCCGAGGATGCATCCCGTACCGAAATGACGTTCCTCAAGGAAGTCTACCGCAAGGCAGTAGACCATGGGGCAGTCCTCGTCTCGTTTGCCGATACGGTCGGCTGTCTCATCCCCTCCGAAATGCAGCGGATCATGACCGAACTTGTCGCTACCATCGACTGTCCCCTCTGCGCCCACTGCCACAATGATATGGGCTGTGCAGTCGCCAACACCCTCACTGCTGCTGAAGCGGGGGCGTTCCAGCTCCACACCACCATCAACGGCATCGGTGAGCGGGCGGGCAATGCCTCTTTAGAGGAACTTCTTGTTGCCCTGCGAATGAAGAAGGGTATTGACCGTTACGACCTTTCGCACCTGACAGAACTCTCGCACCTGGTGGAGAAGTATTCCGGCATCACGCTGCCCCGGAACAAACCGGTTACTGGTGAGCTTGCCTTCTCTCACGAGAGCGGCATCCATATCGCAGCAATTCTCCAAGACCCGGCAACCTACGAATATTTCACGCCGGAGATGGTGGGGGGCGAACGGCACTTCATGCTCGGCAAGCACACCGGGAAGAAAGCCCTCGAACATGTGATTGCATCTATTGGCTGCGAGCTCTCGGAGAAACAGATCTGCCGGGTGCTCGACCTGGTCAAGGACCACAGCGAGCATAAGTGCAATGTCACGCCGGAAGTGCTCCGGAAACTGATCAAAAAGGCAAAGGAGGCACAATCATGAGCACCTTATCAGAACGGATCCTCGGGGCCACCGCAGGCGAGTATGTTGATCACAAGGTGGACCGGGCCTATGTCTGTGACGGCACCGGCATGCTGACCCTTGAAACCTGGAAGCGGATGGGGGCGGCCCGGCTCGCCGATGCCTCCTGCCTCCACGTCTTCTTCGATCATATCGTTCCCGCAAACAACAGTACAACGGCAACACTACAGCACGAACTCCGGGAATTTGCCAATTCCTCCTTCCTGAGCCTCTCCGATATCGGGGGGGGCATCTGCCACCAGGTCATGAGCGAAGGCATTGTCCTGCCCGGTGAGGTTGTCGTGGGGGCGGATTCCCACAGCTGCACGCCGGGAGCGTTCGGTGCGTTCTCGACCGGGGTCGGTGCAACGGACATGGCCGCGATCTGGCTGACCGGAGAGACCTGGTTCCGGGTCCCGGACTCAATCGGGCTTCATCTCTCCGGATCCCTTCACGGGGCAGCAGAGGCAAAGGATCTTGCACTTTCGTACGTGAACCGGCTCGGGATGGATGGCGGCACGTACTGTGCGCTGGAGTTTGTCGGGGAAGGAGCAAAGACCCTCCAGATGGACGAGCGCCTCACGCTCTGCAACATGGCCGTTGAGACCGGGGCAAAGACCGGCATGTTCTATGCGGACGACATCACCGTCTCCTACCTGGCTGCAAAGGGGCAGAAGGTGAGTGCGCAGGTGCCAGAATCCTGCACCTATATCCGCAACCTTGAGATTGATCTCGCGGACATCGTACCGGTAATCGCCGTCCCGCACCGGGTTGATACGATAAAACCGGTACAGGATCTGGCCGGTCTCCCGCTCGACCAGGTGTTTGTGGGTACCTGTACGAATGGGCGGTATTCCGATCTTGCGCGCCTGGCAAAGATCGTGAAGGGCGGTAAGGTTGCTGTCCGGACGATTGTCGTCCCGGCCTCGCGACAGGTGCTTGCTGACGCGGCACGGACCGGTATCCTTTCAGACCTGATCAGTGCAGGCTGCACCATTGGAACCCCCGGATGCGGCCCCTGCCTTGGAGCACACATGGGTGTGCTGGGCGAGGGGGAAGTCTGCCTCTCCACGGCAAACCGGAACTTCCGGAACCGGATGGGCGTTGGCGGCGAGATCTACCTCTCTTCTGTGGCAACCGCTGCCGCGAGTGCTCTCAAAGGTGAGATAACCGAACCGGAGGTGGCATGATGCAGGGCAGCGGGCATGCGGTATGTCTTGGGGCAGATATTGATACCGACCTTGTCATTGCAGGCCGCTACCTGCGGACCAAGGACCACAGCCTGTGGGTTGCCCACGTCTTTGAAGACCTCGACAGCGCAATTGCTCCAAGGCTCAAAGGGGCGGTGATCGTTGCCGGGAAAAATTTTGGCTGCGGTTCATCTCGTGAACAGGCCGCCATTGCAATCCATGAAGCCGGGGTTGTTGCCGTCATCGCCCCCAGCTTCGCCCGGATCTTCTTCCGGAATGCCATCAATATCGGGCTTCCGGTCATTGAGTGCAGCGTTACCTGCACCGCGAACCAGAACGTGCGGTTCGATCTGGCTGAAGGGTGGGTCGAGGCGGCGGGAAAAAAGTACCCGATCCGCCCTCTCTCCCCCCGGATGCAGGAGATCCTCGCAGCCGGTGGTCTCGTGAACTACTGGAAGGCGCATCCATGATCTTTCCCGAACACTGCAAGAACGTGGGGCACGCGTCCACCAGACCCTGCGATGAGAAGGTCTATTTCTTGAGCCGGTATCTCCTTAAGGACACCCCCCACGGCGGGTGTGAAGTGCTGGAAGTGACACTCGATCCAGACGGGAAGGGCATGATGCGGACGCTTCTGAGTTCACGGGTTATCGCATCAGAAAAGGAGGTATACCGGTACCCGGAGAAGGTGAACCTCCATAACCGCACACGACTGGTTGAACTTGCAAATGATACGGGATACCGGTGCACGATCTTCACCGGGCTTGACGAGCACCAGACCTTCGTGCTCGACCCCGACCTGTCAGGGTTTTTACAGATCCATGTCTATGACGTCAGCCCGCCCCGTCCCGGTCTCTCGTCCTGTATCCGCGAACTTGAGGCCGCAGGAATGTTTGGGGATCTGTCAGTACAGTTCTGTCATCACGTAAGGGATCTCACCGGAATTCAGGCTGATGTCTTCCCGTGCCGGGCTGCCGGGTTTGACAAGACCCTGGATGCCGATACCATGCATGGCGGCGAGCAGGTTGCCGGATGCCTGACCGCGTCCCAGTTTTATACCGAATGTTATGGCAATGATTTCCAGCTCATCAACATCTGCCCGCTCGAATGCGTTACCGAAGAGCCGTTCATCGCCCGCTGCTGCCGGTCCGAGCGCGAAGGCATCCCTGCTTGGAATGGTCGTACCGGTGCCGTGGTCCACTGGGGGGCAGATCCGGTGAAGATCAATGCGGCAGTCCGGGATCTCGTCACCCGCTGGAG
>DUHF01000217.1:0-268 GCA_013331015.1 Methanoregula sp. | reverse complement strand
CGAGTTCTTTCCCGTGAATGTCGGGTACGGGAAATGGGAGCAGACCGGCTGCCCCTGTGCTGACCATGACCTCGAAGTACTCAAGACCTCCGATGCGATCCTTTTTGGTGCGATAACCACTCCTCCCATGAAGGATTACCAGAGCGTGGTGCTCCGGATCCGCAAGTCCCTTGACCTGTATGCAAACCTGCGCCCGATACGGGGCGACGGGTTTGATATCATGATCGTACGGGAGAATACCGAAGGACTCTATTCCGGTATCGAGGAA
>DUHF01000212.1 GCA_013331015.1 Methanoregula sp. | reverse complement strand
CCGAGCGAAAGAATATCCTGATCGTCACCACCAAGACCGATACTGAGGCAACCTACAAGATCCTCTCGGTCGACAAAGTCCTCTCGGTCCTAAAAAAGATGATCCTTGCGTCCTGCAATGCCTACCGGCTGATGGCATACTTCATGTCCCCGGCCATCAAAGGCGGCGTGATGGTCAAGGACGCCCAGTGGGAGAAGGGCAGCGTTGTCGTCGTTCACACCGGCATCTGGTTTGTCAGCGCCACAAAACAGATCTGCGTACCGACGAATGATGTGGCATCAATCGAGCTTACCAAGCGTGAAGTGCAGGGAAAGGCCACCGATGTCGTGAAGATCGATCATCTTGAGAACAACGAAGTGGCGTCAAGTCTTGTCTTATGCCCGCTCTCCACCCTTCAGGTGCTGTACAATTTCTTAAAAGAGACCACAAAAGGCATGGATATGAAAGGGACCGAGCTGGACGGCGTTGACCAGCAGGTTGCCATGCTCATCTATTCCGGCATGGACTCCCATGCTATCGAGAACATGCTCAACATCCCGCACAAGCAGCTCGAAGGGATCTATGACAAGATCCTCAAACTCGGACTTGCGGAAGTGACCATCATCCGGCGGGAAGTACAGCTGACCACAAAAGGGGTCCGCTACATCTCCGACGCCACAAAATCCCAAACAAACTGATTTCTTTCCTCGATTTTCCCATAACAGTTTTATGTAATGATCTCCCAATCAGGTACTTGATCGTCAATGGGAAAGATTCTGATCGTGGATGATACCCTCTTTATGCGAACCCTTCTGAAGAATATCCTGTTCTCAGGGGGACACACCATCGCCGGTGAAGCAGGAGACGGGGAAGAGGCGGTAGCAAAGTACAAGGAACTGAAACCGGATCTCGTCACCATGGATGTTGTCATGCCCAAGATGAACGGTATCGAAGCACTCAAAGGGATAAAAGCTCTTGATCCTGCCGCCCGGGTCGTCATGTGCACGGCTGTTGGCCAGGAACAGATGGTGAAACTTGCCATCAAGTCCGGTGCCAAAGGGTACATTGTAAAACCCTTCCAGGCTCCAAAAGTGCTCGAAGAAGTCAAGAACGTTCTGGCAACCTGACCGTTATGGTGAAGCTCCTCATTGTGGATGACTCCGTATTTATGCGGACCGTCATCCGGGATATCGTCTCAAAAGATCCGACCATCGAGGTAGTGGGAACGGCATCGAACGGGATCGAGGCACTCGAGAAGATTGCCTCCCTTGAGCCTGATATCATCACGCTCGATATCGAGATGCCAAAGATGAACGGTATCCAGGTATTAGAGGAACTCCGGAAGACAAAAAAACGCCCCCGGGTCATGATGCTCAGTTCGCTCACTTCCAAAGATGCCGAGATGACCACGCAGGCCATCCGTCTTGGTGCTGATGATTTCATGCTCAAGCCAAAGGATATCCCCCATGTCAGGGAGATCGGCGCCGAACTGGTATCCAAGATCCGGCATCTGGTCACCCTTCCGGTCAAAAAACCAATAATTCACCGGACTGAAAAGACCCCGGCGGCAAAAAGGGTTGTCCTTATCGGTTCCTCTGCCGGCGGCCCGCCGATGCTTGACACCCTGCTTGCAGCAATTCCGGCAGATCTCCCGGCAGGTGTTGTGGTGACCCAGCACATGCCTCCGGGCTTCACCGCCCCCCTTGCAGAGCGGTTCAACCGTATTGCAACCATGCAGGTGAAAGAGACCGAGAACGGGGACCTGATCGAGACCGGAAAGATTCTCCTCTCTAAAGCAGGTATCCACACGATCGTGAGCGGGGTTATGGATGAAAAGAATATCAAAACCGGCCGTATTGTCCATTCCAATGCACCCCCCATCCACGGTGTCCGGCCGGCTGTTGACAAGACCTTTGAATCCGCGGCCCAGGTCTTTGGCAAAAATATCGTTACGGTTGTTCTGAGCGGGATGGGAAACGATGCCGGGGAAGGCGCCCTTGCCATCAGGCAGGCCGGCGGTATCAACCTGGTCTGTGATGAGAAGGACTGCCTGGTCTACGGGATGGCACGATCGGTCATCTCCAAAAATGCCCAGGACAAAATCCTTCCCCTGAACAAACTGGCAGATGAGATTGAGAGAGTAGTACTCCAGATGGAGGCAGGCAATGTCTGAATTTGAGGCGTATCGGGGACTATTTGTTGCAGAGTCACGGGAGAACCATGAGAACCTCGTCAAGAACCTCTTAATCTTAGAGAAAGGTTCCGACCAGAATGCCATCGACGAGATCTTCCGTTCGTGTCATACCCTGAAAGGGGCTTCGGCATCCATGGGGTTTGCCGAAATGGAGCGACTCTGCCATGCTATGGAGGATGTATTCCAGCTCGTGCGGAGCGGTTCTGCCGAGATCACCCAGGATCTGGGAAGCCTTCTTCTGGCGTGCTCGGATCTCCTTGAGCAGATGATTGATGATGTTGAGGGCGGGGGAGACACCTCTTCCCTGAATGCGGACGAACAGGTGAACGCCCTCAAGAGCTGGACGAGCGACCGTGGAGGTAAAAGCGGGAAAAAAGCGGAAACACCCGCAATTCCGGCAAAGGATGTGTCCCCGGAGCCGGATCGCCAATCTCTTCCCCTTGAAGGGAATATTCCTGAATTTGATCTCCGGATTACCGTTGCAAGCGAATGCATGATGAAAGATGTGCGGGCAATGCTTGCTATCGGAAATCTCGAATCCCTTGGCACGATCATCTCGATCAACCCGTCAAAGGAAGCCATCGATGAAGGGAATTTTGATGGCGTGCTTACCCTCAAAATCGCAAGCGATGCCGGTGAAGAGGCGTTGAAAACAGCAGCTTCCGGAACAGAGATCGCATCGGTTGACATAAAACCGGTCATCAGGCAGGAAGTACCTGTAGCAAAGAAACCCCTCGACACTGACAAGAAGCCTGCCGACACCGACAAAAAACCCGCTGCAACCACGGACAAGAGCCGCGAGATCAAGAACCTCCGTGTCGATATCCACCAGCTGGACCATATCATGAACCTGGTCGAGGACCTGGTCATCAACCGCGGCCGCCTCAAGCAGATCTCCGAACAGCACAAGATCAAGGAACTGGGTGAAGCCATCGGCATGGTGGAGCGATCGGTCTCCGAGCTCCAGAACCTGATGATGAACATCCGCATGATCCCCTTAAACCAGATATTCAACCGCCTGCCAAGGGTTGTCCGCGATGTTGCTATCTATGATAAAAAGGAGGTGGAGTTTGTCATCGAAGGTGGGGAAACCGAGCTTGACCGGAGCGTGATGGACGGCCTCAACGATCCGCTCCTGCACCTCATCCGGAATGCCGTCAATCACGGTATCGAGTCACCGGATGACCGTGAGCGGGCCGGCAAGCCCAGGAAAGGGTTTGTCAAGCTCTCTGCACACCGTGACCGGGACAATGTCATCATCGAGCTCATCGATGACGGCGCGGGTGTCAATGTTGATAAAGTCAAAGCAAAAGCGGTTGAGCGGGGATTGATTACGCAGGAAGTGGCCGATACTTTGACCACGGAACAGGCAGTAGATCTCCTCTTCCAGCCGGGCTTCTCCACGGCCGACAAGATCTCAGACATCAGTGGTCGCGGGGTGGGACTCGATGTTGTCAAGCGTTCCATCGAGTCGCTCAAAGGTACTATCAGGGTCGAGACCACGCCCGGCAAGGGGAGCCGGTTCGAGCTCCTCCTGCCCCCCACGATGGCGATTGTCGATGTGATGATCGTCAGGATCAATGGCCGTCGTCTTGGCATTCCCATCAGCAGTATTGTCGAAGTCGCAAATTTCAAGCGAGATTCCACCCATTTCATCGGGCAGGGCGAAGCCGTCCTCCTGAGGGATGAGGTGCTCCAGCTCATGTGGCTCAACGACATGGTGGGCTTGTCGGATGTCTGCGAGATCTTAAT
>DUHF01000049.1 GCA_013331015.1 Methanoregula sp. | reverse complement strand
TGCCGGTCCCAAAAGCGTTTGTAGTTACTGCCCAGGCATTCCGGAGGTTCCTTGTCGAAACCGGAATCGAACAGACCATCTTTGTTTCTTACCAGAACCTCGATGTCGAGAACAGCGAGGCTCTTGAGAAGGCAGCCGAAGGGGCCAAGAATATGGTCATGAAGGCAAAGATGCCGGCCGCAATCCGGGATGACATCAAGAAAGCCTACAAGAAGATGTCGGCAAAAGATCTCATCGTTGCGGTCCGGTCGAGCGCCACCGCAGAGGATCTTCCCGATGCAAGTTTTGCCGGCCAGCAGGAGACCTACCTCAATATCAGGGGCGAGACCGCGCTGCTCGAATCCGTCCAGAAGTGCTGGGCCTCCCTGTACGGCGCCCGGGCGATCTATTACCGGGCAAAGCAGGGCTTTGATGACCATACCGTCAACATCGCTGTCGTGGTACAGGAACTCGTCCATTCCGAGAAAGCCGGCGTGATGTTCACGTCCCACCCGATCACGGGTGAACCCCGTTCCATCATCGAGGGATCGTGGGGCCTTGGCGAGGCGGTTGTCTCGGGAACCGTATCCCCTGACAACTATGTCTTTGACCAGAGGACCGAGAAGGTGGTGGACACCTTCATCGCCAACAAGAAAGTCGAGATCCTTGCAGACGGCGAGAATGGCACGAAGGTCGTGGATGTGGTGGGCGCACGGCAGGACGCACAGGTGCTCTCGGAAGCAGAGGTGGAAAAACTTGCCATGTACGGCAAGATTGCTGAGGACCACTACGGGATTCCGCAGGACGTTGAGTGGGGCATCGTGGGCCAGACGTTCTATATCCTCCAGTCGCGTCCGATAACGACTATCGGGAACAAGAAAGAAGCACAGGGCATGACCGAGCACAAAACCAGCGCAAAACTGCTCCTCAAGGGCCAGGGGGCAGCCCCGGGTATTGCCTCCGGCAAAGTGGTCATCATCCGCGATGTGAGGGATGTCGGGAAGGTCAGGGAAGGCGACATCCTTGTCACGAAGATGACCAACCCCGACATGGTTCCTGCCATGCGCAAGGTTGCAGCCATCATCACGGACGAGGGCGGAATGACCTGCCATGCGGCAATCGTGAGCCGGGAACTGGGCACCCCCGCGATTGTCGGTACCAGGACCGCAACCAACGTGCTCCGGAACGATCAGGTCGTAACCGCTGATGGCGAGAAGGGGCATGTGTATGAAGGGATCATCGCCACCGCAGCACCACCACCGGCAGCGGTTACCGTTCAGGCGGCAGCAGCACCCCTGATCACTGCAACGAGCGTGAAGGTGAATGTCTCCATACCCGAAGCGGCAAAGCGGGCAGCTGCCACGGGTGCCGACGGTGTCGGGTTACTCAGGATCGAGCACCTCATCCTCGGCCTGAACAAGACCCCCGGCTGGTTCATCGCCAACCGTAAGGAAGAGGAGTTTGTGACCGAGCTCCACGACGGTATCAAGACCGTGCTCGACGCGTTTTCGGGCAAGCCTGTCTGGGTGCGGACCCTCGATGCCCCGACCGACGAGTTCCGGAACATGGCCGGTGGCGAGAACGAGCCGCACGAGCACAACCCGATGCTCGGCTGGCGCGGTATCCGCCGGGATCTCGAGACCCCGGACCAGTTCCGGCTCCAGGTTGAAGCCTTCAAGCGCCTCTGGAAAGAGGGGTACGACAATCTCGGCATCATGTTCCCAATGGTCTCCCACCCGGACCAGTTCATGGCGGCAAAGGCGATGATGGCCGCCTGCGGGGTTGACGTCGAGCACGTCACGCTCGGCATCATGATCGAGATCCCGTCGAGCGCCATCATGATCGAGGACTTCATCCACTGCGGGATAAAGTTCGCCTCGTTTGGCACCAATGACCTGGTCCAGTACACCCTTGCCATCGACCGGAACAATGAGAACGTGGCCGACATGTACGACCCGCAGCACCCGGCCGTCCTCTCCCTCATCCACAACGCGATCCAGTCCTGCCGGGCCTACAATGTCGAGGTCTCCATCTGCGGCCAGGCCGGTTCCGACCCGAAGATGGCAAAATGGCTTGTCGAGCACGGCATCACGAGCATCTCGGCCAACATTGACGCCATTGCCAAGATCCGCGAAGCGGTTGCCCGCACCGAACAGCGCATTATCCTTGAAGCGGCGAGATCAAAGGATGCTGAATAAGGGCAGGTCTGAAGAGGAACTCTTCACCTTTTTTGCAGAGACGAAGAGCCGGGATCTCGATCACGATTACATCCTCAGCTCCATGTGCACCATCCCCCACAGCGTTGCCGTGCGGGCGCACTGCATGTTCATGGAGACCAACCTCGGGGACCCCGGGCTCTTTTGCGGCACCTTCTCCTTAGAACAACTCCTCGTGAAACGATTCGGCGACCTCTTTCACTGCCCGGACGCCGGCGGCTATGCCACGAGCGGGGGAACAGAGTCCAACATCCAGGCACTCCGGCTGGCAAAGGCGCTCCGGCACGATGTTCTTAAGCCCAATGTCATTGTCCCGGCCTCCGCCCACTTCTCGTTCAGGAAAGCCTGCGACATCCTCGGCCTGTCCATGCAGAAGGCACCGCTGAACGAAGATCACCGGATGGACGCAGGCAGGGCTGCGGAGATGATCGACAACAATACGGTTGCCATGGTCGGGGTTGCCGGCACCACCGAGTACGGGATGGTGGACCCCATCGCCGAACTTGCAAAGATTGCAGACCAGCACGACCTCTTCTTCCACGTGGACGCGGCATTTGGCGGCATGGTCATCCCGTTCCTCGACCGTCCCGTCCCCTTCGACTTTTCCCTCAAGGGGGTCACGACCATTGCCGTCGATCCGCACAAGATGGGCATGAGCACGATTCCGGCCGGCTGCCTCCTCACGCGGGATCGGGATGATCTCAACATCCTCAACATCGACACCCCGTACCTCACGGTGAAACAGGAGTACACCCTGGGGGGCACCCGGCCCGGCGCTCCCGTTGCTGCGGCTCTTGCGGTCATGGACTACCTCGGTTTCGAGGGGATGAAAGCCGTTGTCACCGGGTGTATGAAGAACACTGAACGGCTCATCGCCGGGATGGAGACGCTCGGTATCATGCGGGCAGCAACCCCGGACGTGAACGTTGCGACCTTTGTCTGCAACGAATCGCGGATCCCAAAACCCTGGCGGGTCTCGTGGACGTGCCAAAAACACCTGCGTATCGTCTGCATGCCGCATGTCCATGCCGACCGGATCGAAGCGTTCCTGTGCGATATCGGAGATTACCATGCTTGACCGACTTGTAGAATCCTTAGAGACCTGCCCCATGGTGAAGCGGGGGGAGTACAACTATTTCATCCACCCGATCACCGATGGCGTACCGATCGTTGACCCCGCCCTCCTCCG
>DUHF01000003.1 GCA_013331015.1 Methanoregula sp. | reverse complement strand
GGACGAGCGGGTAGAGGAAATCGGCGGGGTCAATTGCCAGGACTACGGCACCAACCGGTGTGCGAACGCCATCCGTTTCCGTGACCAGCGGCGCGATGAGATCGAGGTGGGGATGCATGGTCCCCGGGATCACATGGAATTCGGTGAGAGTTGCCTCCCCGGTTTTGAGGACCACAGGAAGGTCCTGTTTCACGGTATCGTGGACAGATCCAACGGAGGGGTCAAGGCTCAGCCGGACCTCCCCCTGCGGGTCAACCAGCAGGATGTTCCGGTAATGTCGCGAGGAGTTCATCTCCCGGAACCGGGTGAGGATCATCTCACGGTCCGCATCATTGGGGGATGCAATAAACCGCTCTGCACCTAAAACAAAAAAACTGCTGGCGGAGACCACCCGTGCATGGTAGAGCTGATCATTCCGCCAGTCCGCGATCTGGCCGGTCTTGAGCAGGGCTATGGCCGTCAGGTCGCTGACCGCGTCCTCTTTGATGCGATCCTCTTCTGCCTGATAGAAGTACACGCCAGCCAGGAGAACGATCACGATACCCAGCAGGGCAAGGCAGATAAGGCCCCACGGGACCCGTGCTGGTTCATCCCCCGCGGGCGGCATAGCGTGAAATTAAGCAGGGGGATTAATAAACCTTGCTTAAAAGAATACGCTTTACATCGCCCCGACCGGATTGGCATTTGGTGAGCGGTTTTTAAAAAAAAAGTCACATCGGCAACGGGTAAAAAATAAAAAAAAATCTCATAGATCCAACAGGCGGAACAATGCAGTTCCCTAATTTGTCCCGCACCGCTCCGGTTCCTTCAGGAATCGATCACCGTATCCACAAACGTGGTGAGCTGGCTCATCAGCATCGGGTCAAGCCCTTTCTCCACGGCAAGGAAGATTCCCGAGATGTCCATGAGCCGGAGTTTGTTGGTCACGAAGTGGATGAACTTGCTGATATTGGGCGAAGAGAGGTAGATGAGCATGGTGCTCACCGAATCGTACAGGATACAGACGTTCTTGCCGGAATGCTCTTTGAGTACTTCGGTGACGGCAATCCCGAGATCCGTTAAGTTGGCCGGGTTGTTCACGTACCGGACAACCCCGGGAATATTCTCCACGCTGCCGATTGAGTTCCGGGTCACGGCATCGATGAACGAGACCGTGGAGAGGTCAACCCCGTTCTCCGCATAGAGTTTCGAGAGGATGCTGTACGGGAAGTTGATGGTAACAATGATCGTGTGATACCCGTTGGCCGAGATCTCCTTGATCAGGTCGATGTTGCGCTGCCGTATGTCGCCGGGATTTGCAAGGACGAGGAAGAGCTGCTTCTTCTCTAAGTCCTGGCGGCTGACCATCATTGGCACTCAATCACCCTCAAGGAACTTCCGGTACGCCTCGGGAATTTCCCGGTTCTTCTCCACGATCGCTTTCTGGAACTCCTGCACGTTGGCCATAACCTGCGTGGCATTGCGCACCTGCCCGTCAAGCAGCAGGGCGGTATCTTCGGGAGTGACCTTGCCTGCCCGGATCAGTTCAGCCACGTCCTGGAGGTTGTCCCGGATGATCCCGACTGGCTGCTTGATCCGCATCGCCATCTCGGTCATGTACGCGATGAGCGCCTCCTCGGCTTTCCGCTGCTCGGTCATGTCCCGGCCAATCGCAATGGCGAGACGACCTGTGCCACTCCCGATCTCGCGGGTATTCCACGAGATGATCCGGGCCTCGCCGGATTTTGTCGTGATGGCGGTATCCAGGTTTTCGAAATACCGGTGGGATGAGATGATCTCCGTGATCTTGTTCGTCACGGTCTTCCGGTAGGCGGGATCGGGATACATCCGCTTCCAGATCTCCTGGTTGCCTACCGCTTCCTCCCGCGGGTAGCCGGTTATCTTTTCAGCAGCCGTATTCCAGAGCAGCACTTCCCCGTTCCGGCCAAGCACGGTTATCAGGACATTGGCATTCTCAACAACACTCTCGCGGAAGGCATCGAGTTCCTTTTGCCGGGTGATGTCGAGACCGGCGGTGACCACCCGTTTCTTTCCGCTGCCGCTGATCTCCTTGGTATTCCACAGGATGATACGGGATTCACCGGATCGCGTCGTGATGGTGGTCTCGAAGTTCTCAAAATAATTCTTCTCTTTGAGGATCGCTGCAATCCGTGCTGTGACGCTGTTCCGGTACTCTGCATCGGGATACAGGTTCTTCCAGATTGAGGTATCCCCGATAACCTCGTCCTTTGTATAGCCAGTGATGGTCTCGGCGGCATGGTTCCATGCCACGATCCTGCCGGATTTTTCCAGCACCGCTATCAGGACAAGCGCGTTCTCCAATATCCCGGCCTCGATGCAGCCGGATCCGTCTTCAGCAGTCATGGCATTCGCGTCCCGGGTATCGTTCCATTGCCAGCATCATCATACTTGAGAATATGTGACGGTGCAGATATAACTATGGGCATATTGCAGATGTCACGGTAAAAAAAAGGTTATGCAACCGGGGAGACCCGGTACGCCCCCTCCGGCACAAGGATCTCGAACCGTGCGCCTTTATTCGGTTCCCCGGTCTCCGTGATGGTGATGCCGGTGATCGAGAGGATCTCGCGGGAGAGGAAGAGGCCAAGGCCGGTATGTTTGCCAAAGCCCCGTTCAAAGAGGCGTTTTTTGTCCTCACCAGAGATCCCTGCCCCGTCATCCTCAACCAAGATGACCATCCCAAAACCGGTTTTTTGCGAAGAGACCGTGATGCACGTCATGGCCGTTCCGCCGTACCGGAGGGCGTTGTCGATCAGGTTGTAAAAGACCTTCTCCAGCAGGGAATCGGCAACGATCTCAAGACCCGGGCAGCCGGCTTCCACCCGCACGTTTTTCACGGGCAGTGACGATGCCGCGTTCCGGACAAGGGCGTCGATGTTCTGCCAGATGGGGGCTTTCACCCCCATGTCCTCATACAACCGGGTGAATTCGATCTGGCGTTCGATGTTTCCGGCAATAAGCTCCATCCGGCCAAGATAGGAGTCCAACGATTCCCGGTCACCCGGCGACTCTTCGCTTAAGGTGATATAAGCCTTGAGGGCCATGAGCTGATTTTTGATATCGTGGCGGGTGATGCCCGAGAGAAGGTTGAGTTTCCGGTTTGCCATCGTTAAGGCATCCCGGGTCTTTTTGAGACCCGTGATATCGTGAATGACGCCTTCAACCCCGAGAATCCTGCCTTCCGCATCGCGATAATAGTGGCTGTTGGTGGTGGCGTACCGTATCGAACCGTCCCGCATCTTCAGGGTGAGGGGATAATCGGTCACGGTTCCTTTCTCTTCCAGGAGAGAGAGCAGATCTTTGCGTCTCTCCGGTTCTACATATATCGCTGCGGCATTCTGTCCGATCAGCACATCAGCGGAATCGTACCCGGCGTACCGGACACCGGAAGGACTTATCATCGTAATCTTCCCGTCAAGATCCGTCCGGTAGAAGAGATCCTGCATGTTCTCTAATATGGTGCGGTACTTTTCCTCGCTCTCGCGGAGGGCATCTTCCACCCGGCGGCGTTCGCTGATGTCCCGCAGGATCGTAAAGACATATTTATGCCCCTCCAGTTCGAGCAGCCCGGCCCGGAAATCAATGGGAAATATCGTCCCGTCCTTTTGTACCTGGTTCATCTCACCCCTGATCCACTCCCCCCGCAGGACTGCTTCAAACCTGGACGGGGCGCCAATAAGATTCTCCGGTACATCGAGATCGGTGATCTTCATTTTCTGGAGCTCTTCTGAAGAGTACCCGTGAAT
>DUHF01000120.1 GCA_013331015.1 Methanoregula sp. | reverse complement strand
CGGGATAACTCCTGCCGTGGCCCGATAACCTGGATCCGTTTCATCCTCTGGAGCATTGCACCCCTCTCAAGTGATCATTCCATGGTCACATAGCCGGTGATGGCATCAACGGCGCGGGGGATGTTCTTCTCCCCCATCGCCGCCGCAGCCGTGCGTTCCGCTTCAGCCTCCTGCTTCAGCTCGCCGATTGCGGCCTCGATCTTTCCCTTGCCCTCCCAGTAGAGCCGTTCTGCCTCGGCCTTTCCCGCACTGTCGGAGGTGCAGAGCAGCGCCTCTGCCTCATTGCGTGCAGCCTCGACTTCGAGATCGGTCTCCTTTTTTACCTCCCCGAGTTTTTCTGCATACTCCTGCTCTTTCTCCCGGATCTGCTGCAACAGTGTTTTTTCCTCGTCCATCCTCTCCCCCTCGCACACCTAGAGTCCGTGCTTGCGCTTCAGTACCGAGGTGACCCCGTACTGCGGCTTTTCGGGCGCCGGATCCTTCCTTTCGCCATCCTCACTCCTGCCAATCAGGTTCTTTGCCCGGAGGGCTGCCTCGTCCAGCCGCTCCCGGCACCGGTTGACCGCAGTGGTCTGCAATGATTTGAGGATCTTGGTGATATCCTGCGCCATCTCTCTCACGACACCGGTTGTGATCAATTGGTCTATTCCTGTGGGTGAGCATATATATCTTCGTACCAAAAAAGCGCGGGTTGCTCCCCTGAATCGTACGGGCATCTCCGGCATTCCCCTATGCCCAGTGATGATGGGATTCTTCTTTGTGATCCTCGTATGTTCCCTGCTTCCCGGGTTTCCGGTGACTGGTGAATGAATGGAAACAACCATGTTTCTGCACTCCCCAGATCAATGCTACCTAGTACGGGAGACAACAAAACGATGGCAACAGAAGGAGAGATCCAGGACCTGATCGCGGCATTTGGCAATGTGGAGATCGAGATGCGGCATGCAGCGGTTACCGCGCTCCGGGAGATTGGCGAGCCGGCCATCCGGCCGCTCATTGCGGCGATCGCGGAGGCACCGGACAATGACCAGCGCTGGTATGCGGCGATTGCGCTCTCCCGGATCGGGGAACCGGCGGCGCTCCCCCTCATCATGGCGATGGAGAAGAACCCGGACCGGAATTTCCGGAAATACGCCGCCGCCGCACTCGGGGAGATCGGGGAGGCTGCGGCAGATGATTTGATCGACGGGATGGCAAGCGACGATGCGGAGCTCCGGGGCTTCCTCTCGCAGGCCCTCTGCCGCATCGGCAAGCCCGCCGTGGAGCACCTGACCTGCCGTCTCGATGACCCGGACCCGACCGTCCAGCAGTGCGTCACCCTCACCCTCTGGCAGATGGGCGAGACGGGCATTCCGGAGATGGTCGAGAAGGTGCAGGACGGGGAATAGGCCCCCTGTTTTTTTTACCCCTTCTCTCTTTTCCTCCTCCAATCCCAATCCATAAATCCCCTCCCGCAAAATCTACCGGGTATGCTTGTGCTCTCGCCCATGATGGAGGCGTACGAGAAGTCCCTCCTTGACGAGCTGCACCGCGCTATCGCGATCGCAAAGGAGGCCCGGAAAAAAGGCCTCGATCCCTCTCTCGATGTCGAGATCCCGATCGCAAGCGACCTTGCCGACCGTGTCGAGGTTCTGGTCGGGATCAAGGGTGTGGCAGCCCGGATCCGCGAGCTCGAAGCAGAGATGTCGCGAGAGGAGGCTGCCCTCCGCATCGGCGACGACTTTGTTGCACGGAAGTTCGGCGAGAAAGACGTCATGGAGGTGCTCGACCATGCCATCCGGACGGCAATGGCACTCCTCACCGAAGGGGTCGTATCTGCCCCGACAGAAGGTATCGCCAAGGTTGAACTGGGCAAGAACGACGATGGCAGCCAGTACCTGATGATCTTCTATGCGGGCCCGATCCGGAGTGCCGGCGGGACGGCGCAGGCCATGTCGGTGCTGGTCGGCGACTATGTCCGGCAGAAACTGGGGATCAACCGCTATATCGCGCGGCAGAATGAGGTGGAGCGGTACATCGAGGAGATCCGGCAGTACAACTCCATCATGAACCTCCAGTATCTCCCAAGCGAGGCCGAGATACGGATCATCATCGAGAACTGCCCGGTCTGCGTTGACGGCGAAGCAACCGAACAGGAGGAGGTCTCCGGCCACCGGAACCTTGAGCGGGTGGAGACGAATGCCGTCCGGGGCGGGATGGCGCTCGTCATCGGTGAAGGGATCGCAGGAAAAGCCCGGAAGCTCAAAGGCCGGGTCGAGAAGATGAAGATGGAGGGCTGGAACTGGCTCGACCAGCTCATCGCCGGTGCTGCGAAAGGTGGCGACGGGGAGAAGGCGGTCGGCATCAAGCCGCTCGACAAGTACCTTCGCGATCTCATCGGTGGCCGGCCGGTCTTTGCCTACCCGATGCGCAAAGGCGGCTTCCGGCTTCGGTACGGGAGGAGCCGGAACACCGGGTTTGCGGCAGCCGGCATGCACCCGGCGACCCTGTACATCCTTGGCGAGTTCCTTGCCACCGGCACCCAGATGAAGACCGAGCGGCCGGGGAAAGCCTGCGGGGTGGTGCCGGTCGATTCTATCGAGGGTCCGACCGTGCGGCTCCGGAACGGCGATGTGCTCCGGATCGATGACGAGGCGACCGCAAAGCGGCTGAACTCTGCAATCGAGAGGATCCTCGATGTTGGCGAGATCCTCATCTCCTATGGGGAGTTTTTGGAGAACAACCACCCGCTCGTTCCGGCCGGCTACTGCTCAGAGTGGTGGCAGCTTGACGTGGGCCCGGAAGTGAAGCCCCCAAAAGACGAGGGGGAAGCGCTGGCACTGGCAGCGGAGGGGCAGTATCTCCACCCGGATTACACGTGGTTCTGGGACGATATCACGAGCGCGGATATCCGCACCCTTGCGGATGCCGTTGCAGCGGGCGGAACGGTGGTTGACGGCACGCTCCATATTCCCCTTGACCCGGCAACCAAGCCGCTCCTGGAACTGCTCCTCATCCCCCACCAGGTGCTCGACACTGTCGTGCAGCTCAGGATGTATAAGGCGTTTCTTGCAGGTCTGGGTCTTGACGAGAACCTGAAAAAGCGGGATACGTGGATGACCGTCCCCGTGGATGCAGCCCCGCTCGATCTCGTGATGCACCTCAGCGTCATGAAGATGCGGTCCCGGTCCGGCACCCGCATCGGGGGACGCATGGGCCGGCCCGGCAAGTCCAAGCCCCGGAAGATGAACCCGCCGCCCCACGTCCTCTTCCCGCTCGGGGACACCGGTGGGGCCCGGCGCTCGTTCCAGTCAGCCTCGCTCCATACCGCGGAGACGGACCAGAACATCACCGAGCTCGACTTCCAGCAGGAAGGGGGGATCATCGAGATCGATGTCGGCCGCCGCCGCTGTTCGCAGTGCGGGGAGATGGGGTATCTCAACCGGTGCGAGAAGTGCGGCGGGCATTCGGTTGCAGTCCTCACCTGCCCCAAGTGTGGCCGGGAGCTGGACGAACCCCGGTGCCCGCAATGTGATGCCGGGGGCGTCTGCAGCCAGCGGATCACCTTGAACGTAAAGGCCGAGTACGCAAAGGCGATGGAGCGGCTCGGGATGAAACCCGACAGCGTCAAGCTCGTCAAGGGAGTCAAGGGAGTTATATCCCGGGAGAAGACCGTGGAGGCGATGGAGAAGGGGATCCTCCGGGCAAACCGGGGCATCTTTGTCTTCAAGGACGGCACCACCCGGTTTGACATGATCGATCTCCCGCTCACCCACATCCGCCCGGACGAGGTGCGGGTCTCTGTCGAACAGCTCCGCTCGCTCGGGTATACGAAGGACACCCGGGGCTATGACCTCCAGAACCCGTCGCAGGTGATCGAGCTCCACCCGCAGGACATTCTGGTCTCGGACTCCTGCGCTGAGTACATGGTCAGTACAGCGCAGTTCATCGACGATCTCCTTGTCAAGTGCTATGGCCTTGAACCGTTCTACAACATCAACCGGCCCGAGGATCTCGTCGGCCACCTCGTGATCGGGCTTGCCCCGCACACCAGCGCCGGGGTTCTTGCCCGGATCGTCGGCTTCACGCGGGCAAACGTGGGGTATGCCCACCCGTTCTTCCATGCCGCCAAGCGCCGGAACTGCTTCTTTGGCGACACGGAGATCGAGGTATTCGACGGGAGGCGCTGGGAGAAGACCCCGCTACGGAAGTTCGTTTTAGAGAACTTCGATCTCTCCCGGCCGGGCATTGACCGTCTCGGCACCTATTACTCGGATCCGGCCCGGCCATTTGCCACCCGTACGGTCGACCCGAACGGGCAGCTCCACATCCGGAAGATCACCTCGGTCTCGATCCATCGCGCTCCCGCAGCCCTCATCCGCTTCACCACCAGCCGGGGCCGTGAACTCGTCGTGACCCCGGACCATGCCATGCTCGTCTGGGACACCAGTTACCTCCGCAAACTTAAGGCTGTTGAGCTGAAAGTCGGGGATGCAGTCCCGGTCTTTGAGGGCACCTGCGTGGTGACCGACCGGATCACTGCTGCCGAACCCGTCCCCGCCCCCGAGGAACGGGTGTATTGCCTGACCGTGGATACCGATCACACGCTGGTGGCAAACGGGATCTTCACCGGCCAGTGCGATGGCGACGAGGACTGCATCATGCTCCTCCTCGACGGGCTCATCAACTTCTCCCGCTCGTTCCTGCCCGAGAACCGGGGCGGGACCATGGACGCTCCGCTTGTCCTGACCAGCCGGATTGATCCGGCGGAGATCGACAAGGAAGCCCTCAACGTCGATGTCTGCGACCATTACCCCATCGAGATGTACACGGGGGCCCTCAATTACATCGAGCCCAAGACGATTGTGAAGCTCATTGATCGGGTCGAGAACCGGGTGGGAAGGCCCGAGCAGGTCGAAGGGTTCCAGTTCACGCACGACACGTCGGATATCTCCTCCGGCCCAATCGAATCGATGTACACCCAGATGAAGAGCATGACTGACAAGCTCGGTGCCGAACTCGACCTTGCCGAGAAGATCCGTGCCGTGGACGCCGATGACGTGGCCGAACGGGTGCTCAACACGCACTTCATCCGGGATCTCATGGGCAACCTCTCGGCCTTCTCCAAGCAGAAGCACCGGTGCACGAAGTGCAACACCAGTTACCGGCGGATGCCCCTCTCGGGCAAGTGCACGAAGTTCAAGGGACGGGGGATCTGCAACGGCCCGATCATCCCGACCGTGCACGAGGGATCGGTGAAGAAGTACCTCGAGATGTCCCGGGAGATCTGCCGGAAATACAAGGTCTCGGAGTACACCAAGCAGCGGGTCGAGGTGATCGACCTTGCGATCGAGTCCACCTTCGGCGAGGAGAAGCAGGAACAGCTGGGCCTTGCCGATTTCATGTGACCGGCAGGGAAAAAAAGCCGGAACATTCGATATGGATCGCGGGAGCGATGAGAATCTTTAAACCGGGCAGCTCATCAGATCAAAAACGAGATGCCGATGAGGAGAAGGATCATCGCGGCAAGGAGCCATGCAACCCGGGCAAGGGTCTTCTTGGCATGGTAATGGGCCAAAAGGTCGCGGGGCCCGATCTTTAAAATGACCACGCCGATAAGTGAACCGGCAACCAGCCCGACAACGTTCTGGAGGGTCAGCGTGAGGGCGTCCAAAAATCCGGCAGGGAACCAGACAAGGGCGATCCCGGTCACTACCGCTGGCGGGAGGAGCGCTGCGGCAATCGCAACCCCCGCAATCCCTTCCGGGATCCCTTTGGCAAGGGCGATGATGGTGGCAAGCCCGAGCAGGATTGCCATCACGATATAGACTGAGTTGGCGTCCATCCGTGAAGCGATCTCGGGAGTCAGTTCCAGCTCAACCAGGTAGGTGAGTGGCAACGTCACTACCGCAGCAATCCCGATAAGCATCAGGATGTATATTGTCAGGATCTTGACGCAGTCGAACGTAGCTTTCTGGTTGCCGATGGCAATCGAGATGGCAAGGGCATAGATGGGGCCAAGGAGGGGGGAGAGGAGCATTGCCCCGATGATGATGCCGATGTTATTTAAGAAAAGCCCGAT
>DUHF01000289.1 GCA_013331015.1 Methanoregula sp. | reverse complement strand
GTGGTCGGGAAACCGAACCTGTACCGGAAAGATGAGGCCAGTGCACCGATGGTCTCAATCCGGGTCGAGTCGATCACCGTGGTTGACAAGGACACCCGCGATCTCTGGGTGCTGGATGCCGCAGAACGCACGCTCGACCGGATCAATGCCCTGCGGACCGGCGATTCACCGGATATTGCCAAGGCAAAAGAGCAACACCCCACGATGGATCCGGCGGTCTTCCACCGCATGGCTTACGATGCACTGGCGCAGATCTCGATGTAATTTTTTTAAAACAACCCCTTTTTATGACCGTACAACCGCCTCCGCGCCAGTTCCTTGCCACCGGTTTCCGCGACGTGGACACGTCCGGCGACACGGACGCGTGCCACCGGTGCCTCGACCTCATCGCAGGCATCCCGTTCTTCAATCAGGTCAAGCAGGACAGTATCCGGATCATCGCAGATGCAGCACCGGAACGGGTTCTGGATGCCGGTTGCGGGGCAGGGATAGACCTTGCTGCCCTTGCATTAACTCTCCCTGAACCTTCAACGATCATCGGACTGGACGCAAGCGCGGCACTGCTTGGCCGGGCTGCAGTGCGAATGGCAGCATGCAGCGACCGGTGCCGGCTCGTGAAGGGCGACATCCTGCACATGCCCTTCCGTGACGGAGCGTTCGGGGCCTGCCGGATCGACCGGGTGCTCCAGCACATCCATACGCCGGAGAAGGCCATCGGCGAGCTTACCCGGGCTCTTGCGCCGGGTGGGATCCTTGTCGCGTTCGACAATGACTGGGACACCTTCAGGATAAGCCTTGATGACCGGGATCTGGCAGAACTAATCCGCCGTTCGTGGTGCGACAGTTTTGCATCAGGTCGCATCGGGCACGACCTCCCCCAAATATTCCGTGCGAACGGGCTTTCGGAGGTCCATGCTGAGCCCCGGACGCTGGTCCTTGACGATCTCGCGCTTGCCGAGCCGGTCTTTGACCTGCCCCACCTTCTGGAGCGGATGCGACTGGCCGGGGAACTGGCACCGGACCAGGTCGCCATGATAAAAACCGAGTTTGTCCAGCGGGCTCGCGAGGGCAGGTTCAGCCTCTCCTATACCGGGTACCTCGTTGTGGGAAGAAAACCGGAATAACCGGGCGCGGAAATCCTTATCGTCCCCGGTTCCTATCATTCACTGATCCCTATGGAGCAAAAAGAACTGGGTGAATTCATCAAAGACATTGACACGAAGACGCTCAAGGAAGAGGCAAAGAAGCAGGGGCTCAAACTCGGGCGGTGCCCCACCAAACTGAGCATCGCAAAGATGCTGCCCGAAGCCAGCTTAAAAAAACTAAAAAAGAATTGAAGGTGCGGCAATCTCCAGGCCGTCTGGCCACCCTTTCTCCCTCTGACTACCTAAAAGGCCGTCAGTACACTTCAATAAGCCCTTTGCTCTTCCCGGTCAGCGACCGCCCGCCCTGCGGTGTTACGACAAACGTGTTCTCGATCCCGACAAGGCCAACGCCCGCAACCCCTTTCTTGGGTTCGAGCGCAATGACCATCCCCTCTTCGAGTGGTTCGTCAAATCCTTCTGCGATGACCGGCAGTTCATCAATCCAGAGCCCGATCCCGTGGCCGAGGAACTTCACCTGCTTGCCGCCATACCCCATGAAGTTCTCGCAAAACTCCGCGTCAAGGCTTTCCATGACCGAGCGGTAAATAGCGGACGGGGCCGTGCCCGGTTTCAGCATCGCTGCGGCCATGTCCTGGATCTCCACGCAGCGCTGGTGGTCCCGGATTGCCGCATCGGGAATCGGTTTTTTGAACATGTACGAAAGGGTCTTGTCAGTCTGGTACCCGTTGACCCCGCACCCGATATCGATGATGACCAGATCGCCGGGTTTCAGTTTCCGGTCCCGGCAGCCCATCTGGGGGACAGATGGGTGCATGCCGGCAACGCCACCGGGAGTATCCACGCAGATCGGAGAGAGCGAACTGGTGCCAAACCCGATCTGGCCCATAACCATCTCGTTGAACATGCCGAATCGGATGATCCCCTGGTGACCCTCCTTGACCATCACCGAATAAAGGTCGCAGGCAAGGGTGACCTCATCCATCCCTTCGTCAAGCATCCCGGGCACAAGATCTTCAAGCACGTGACGGTGGATTTCACCGGCCCGTTCCATGAGGGCGAGTTCGTACGGGCTCTTTTGTGCCCGTACCGCCCCGATCTGGTCATCGACCGGGTGCACATCCGTAAACCGGAGGTGCTTCTGCATCCGCTGGAACTGGGCGAATGACACATGCTCGGTCTCGAGGTGGATTGTTTTTGGAAGATCCTTTGTTACGGCAGCAATATCCCGGTAGCTCCGCATCTTCCTGATGTCGGGGAAGAACGACTCCTCCAGTGCCCGCTCGTAGCTCATCCTCACCCAGAAGCTTGCCTCGTCATGCCGGGGGATCAGGAGGAGACCGTCCTGCATGGTGCCGGTGAAATAGTACAGGGGAACCTTGGCCGTGATACCGGCCATCTCCCAGCCGGGTTCATGAGCATCCATCCGTTCCCGGAAACGTTTCAGGCGGTCGTTAAGTTCAGTGAGCGGGACTTTCATAGAAAAAATGGGGTGAGTGGGGTAATAATTCTGGTGAATTGTTCCGGCACCGGCATGCGGCGGTGTTCTGGAGTTGCCGGTTAATCCCTGTCCCGGGATTTCATCGGGGAAATTCCCGTTCAGATAGGGGGGGTTGTTCAGCCCGGATCTTCAGTGCCTCGTTCATTTTGAAAAATCCCCGGGCCGTATCCCGTTTCAGCATCGGGACTAGGAGCGGGAGGAGGAGCCCGGAGAAGTATTCGTGCTGGATGAACAGGGAGCGGCGCTCCTCAAGGGGCCGGATCTCAAAGACATGTTCGCCGTCAAACAATCCCTGGAAGAGGAGATGCCCCCTCCACCGGAGTTCATGGGGAGGGTTCACGATAAGGAGAAACGGGCGTATCGTCATGCCGGCGGATCCGGTCGGGCGGAGGTCTGCGGTTATTTGCCCGCCCTCAACGAGATCACCCCGGATATTCCGGATAAACGGGTTCCAGTCAGGGTATGCTGCAAACGCGGTGAGGATCTCCCATACCCGTTCAGGGGTGGCAGAGATCTCAATCGCGCTCCAGAGTTCTCCGCCACGTTCAGATTTCCGGTATTCCGGCGGATGCTGTTCCTCCGTCATGGATGAAAGATAATCTGCATCTTTTGGGTAAAAAAGGTTGAGAGAGGAAAAGCCCGCGGGGGGTATCAGGGAATGCCGGGAGCCGGTTTCCGGTTTTTCCTCTCCTTCTCCCACCGGTCCAGCACTTCCTGCCCCTCGATAAAGACAAGCCCGTGCTTCTTTGCATAGAGTTTTGCATCTGCTTTGGTGAGTGCATAACCGCTCTCATCGTCCAGCATCTCGCAGATGGTGACGGAGGGCGTTATTCCCGCCATATCGGCCATGGCAACCGAGAGTTCGGTCTGGCCTTTCCGTACATCGAGAAGGCCGTCCGCTGCCCGGAGGAGGGCCATGTGGCCCGGGGTGCGGAAGGTCTCGTGGAAGTTGACGCTGCCGCCATTGAGGGCCTGTTTCACCTGCTCGGCAATCGCGTTCACGGTCAGGGACCGGTCGCGGTCGGTGATGCCGGTGAAGGTGTTCCGGTGGTTCACCCAGAGCGAGAAGGAGGAGTGGTTCTTCCGGTCGTACGGGATGTCGCCTTCCCGCTCGGCAACCGCGATCGCCCGCAGTGCATCGCTGGCAAACGGCAGGCCAAGACGCTGGGCTGCAACCGGGTGGACAGCCGTGCAGATGAGCCCGCCGCCGTCTTTTCGCATCTGGAGGATATGTTTTGGGGTGACCGCATCGGAACGGATTGCAAAATCCGTCTCTCCCTCGCGGTCATCGAAATCATAGAGCAGGATGAACTTCCCGTCCCGCAGCGCTGCAAGCGCCTTGTCCATCACGGCCCCACCTCAACACTGACGCTGTCAGAGTCCTCGACACCCAGTTTCCGGCGCAGGGCTACCGGGGCAATAACCTCGATGATATCCTCGGGATAGTGCGTCCTGCCGGGCACCACGATGCCGCAGGAGATGGTGCCGATCCGGCACGGGATGCACTTGGCATCGCCGAAGGTCCGGCCATCGGTTGAGAATCCCTTGATCCGGGTCCACTCCAGCGCATCGATCTTCTTCCGTACCGGAATACTGGAATGGGTGAGCCGGATGTTGAGCGTGCCGGGGTACGGTTCGAACCCGAGGTGGGTTTTAAACTGCTCCTTGTACGCAGGCAGGCTCATGTAGTATTTGCCCTCACCAATGCCGGAGACAACCGCACCATGCAGCGCGTACGTCTTGCCGCCTTCTGCAAAGATCCGCGTATACTCCTGGTACTCCCGCCTGAGCTCGTCCTCGCCCAGCTTTGTCACGGTGACGTGCTGGCCGTCCGCCGTCATCGTCCGGGTGATGAACCCTATGGTTTCCAGCCCTTTGAGCCGGCGCGAAGCCGTCTGCTGGCTGATCGCAAGCATTGTTCCGATGCTCTGCGTAGAGACAAAGACCGGGCCCTTGCATCCGCCACGGAGGGCAATGGCCTTGAGGCACTGGAGATCTTCAGCGAGAGTCATGCTTATCAAAATTGAGTTGCTTCTTATTTATGAGTTGCCTTTCGGCATATTCCCCGTCGGGTTTCGTTCCCTGTCGAACAAACGTTCGTTAGGTATTTAACCACCCGGGTCTTTGATCCTGAGCATGAAATCCGGGTTGCGGAACCAGCTCGCCGAGAAGATGGCGGGCGAAATTACGCTGTCGGACTCACCGGGACACGCCCTCAAAAAGTGGCGCATGAACTTCGAGATCGCTCCGGGCGTCCTTTCAGAACGCCTCGGCGTCTCTCCTTCTGTCATCAGCGATTACGAGAGCGGCAGAAGGAAGAGTCCCGGCACCGCAGTTGTCGGCAAGATCGTCGACACGCTCCTTGCCATTGACGAGGAGGACGGTGCAAAACACATCCAGAAATTTACGAACCTGCTTTTTACCAATGTCAAGGATGATGTCATCTATGATCTCCACGAGTACGATGCTGCGGTCACGCTCCAGAATTTCGCTGACGCAATCGGCTGCACGCTGCTCTGGGGGTCCATGGACAAGGTCATCTTTGGCTACACGGTGGTCAACAGCCTCAACGCGATCATGCAGCTCTCATCCGATGAGTTCAACCGCATCTACGGGTGGAGCACGGAGCGGGCGCTGGTCTTCACCAATGTCTCGACCGGAAAATCCCCGATGGTTGCCATCCGCGTCACACCCTTCAAGCCCCGCTGCGTGATCCTGCAGGGTATCGATGCCGAAGATGTCCACCCGATTGTGGAAAAGATGGCAGAGAAGGATCGTATCACCGTGTTGTGTACGGGCATGG
>DUHF01000292.1 GCA_013331015.1 Methanoregula sp. | reverse complement strand
TCGAGGTCCTCTTCATCGATCGATTCCACAGCGCAGAAGGCCGTGAGTGCCTCATCTTCACGGTCCGAGAGGACGGAACACTCCTCCGCCATCTTTGTCTTCTTTTTTGCTTCGTATTCTATGTAGTCTGAATGAATGAGAAGAAGTCGCATTAATTCATCTCCGATCCGAAATGATCATCCGTATAAAATGGGTTTTTATGGTATTTATAGTGCTTAACCCTGAGCGTGACTGCCTGCACCGGATCTTTCAATGGGCTTTTTACCTGCCGGAAAAAAAGGTCGTTGCCCTTTTTTTTTAGCGGGAAAGACTGCCAATGGATTCATCATCCAATCCTGTTTTCCCGAATCGTTGCCGGGGGCCCATCAGGATACGTGCGTGCCGGGTGGCCGGTCGATAAAAAAAGGGTCACGGCCGGTTGGCATGGTAGCGCGAGAGGGTTGCCTGCCGCTGGTCGAGATATTTCGCATCGCCCTTTGCGCCGTACGGCCGTTCTGCCCGCTCGGTGGTATAGAAGACGAGCTGGCCAATGGGCATGCCCGCGTACACCTTGACCGGCCGTGAGTTGACGTTGGCCATCTCAAGCGTGATCGTTCCGCGGAACCCGGCATCGATCCAGCCGCCGGTCTGGTGGAGGGTTACGCCGAGCCGGGCAATGCTTGACTTTCCTTCGATGGTTGCAACGATATTGTCGGGGAGTTCGATACGTTCCAGGGTCTCGGCAAGGATGAACTGGCCCGGGTTTAACACAAACGAGTCTGCATGCGTCTCCCCGACATCCGCGTTCACGCTCTGCTGGTTGTAGGGGTCGATGATGCCGGTGCCCGGCCGGTACCAGACAAAATGGCTGCCGAGCCGGATGTCTAACGAATTCGGCTGCACGAGCTTCGGGTCATAGGGATCGATCTTTATGTGTCCCCGTGAGATCCGGTCGAGGAGCTGCCAGTCAACGAGAATCATTGGGTAAACGGTTGGTGTTTATGGCTCATAAGGGGATCTTATGGCGCGTGGCAAAGCCCGGAAGAAAGAGCCGTTCCCGCGGGATCCGGGCCGCCGGGAGGGAATGGGGCACCCGCCTGTTTACCAGTAAAAAAGATCCTGGGTGATTTTTTTGGGGTAAAAGGGCCGGTTATTTCCGGATCAGGCATACTGCTGCACAACCGGCAGCCACAAGCGCGGCAAGGATCGTGAGAGGCGAGAGCGGGGAATAGGTTGTCCGTTTGGGCATCGTGCTGGTCCCGTCGGGCATCACCATCTCATCCGCTGCCAACGTTTCAATGGCAGTTGTCACGAGGACCGGTTCCTGCACGGGAGTTGCCGTGGTATAGAACGTCCCAATCCGGCTGATGGTTGGCTCGGGGGTGATCGTCCCAACGATATGGATAGTCTGCTGCCTGCCGGTCGTCTCCTCGCGGTTCTTCTTTGCCTCTTCATAATTCGGATCGATCCCCAGTGCCTTCTTGAAACACTCAAGAGCGTCCTGCGGCCGGTCGAGCGCAACGAGCGCAAGACCCTTGCTGTTCCAGACCGTTGCGTTCATGATGGTAACCCCGGTTGCACGGTCAAAGGATCGGAGTGCCTGGTCGTATTTTTCAAGGCCCATGTATGCCTTCCCCAGGTAGTTCCAGGACATAAAGTTCAGCGGGTCCATTGCCGTGCAGCGATCGTACGAGATAACCGCCGCGCCATGCTCTTCCATGAAGAGGTAAGCATATCCCTGGTTGCACCATGCATCAGCCCGGTTCTGCTGGACAACAAAGAGCTTGTCATATGCCACTACCGCATCGTTATAGTTCCCCATGCCGTAGAGGGCAAGCGCCCGGGCATTCAGCGCAACGGGATCCGTTGACCGGAGGGCCACTGCAGCCTCTGCCACAGGGAGAGCCTGGGCATACTGCCCCTTCGCATTCAGGGATGCCGCCTTACCGGCAAGGGCCTGTGCGTAATTCGGGTTCTGTGCAAGGGCATTGTTGTAATACGTGATCGCAAGATCGTGATTGCCGACCGTTGCCGCGTTCTGCCCCCGCGTGTACCATTCAAGGGCGTCTTCTGCCATCACCGCAGGAACCAGCAGAAGCATAACCACGAGGATCAGGACGAAAAAGGTAGATCTCATATTCTCATCGTGAAATTTCCCTTAATCGCAGATGAATCTATTGCTCATTGCCGGGTGCCACCCGACCGGGTTCACCCGGGTTTGTTGGCGTGCAGGAGCAAAACCCGATGGTAGCAGCGACAGTAACCGCAGCCACAGCAAGACTCATAAATGCAACAAAGAACCCCATGCTCCCGGCAATAAACCCGGCAATTACCGGAAGGAGAGCCATTCCGAGATAACTGGTGGTTGAAAAGAGTCCCATCAGTACGCCCTGGTATCGCGGGACCCGTGCAAGGAATGCCATCTGCGCGATCATAACCACGCCGGCAAGCGCCCCGATGAGCAGGAAACCCGCTGCGGTATAATAGGTGATGATGGCGGCGATCCCCATGAGTATGGCCACCCAGCGGATGGTTGGTACCGGGGGAAATGAGGTACGGGAACAGATGAGCACCGCGGCAATGGTTGCCATGCTCATGCCGGCAATCCAGAGACCAAGGACATCAGAGGGGGCGCCGGAATATTTCGGGTATACGGAAGTGACGACCCCGGTGATACCGATGAGAATGAGTGCCGAGTACCAGAGCCAGCGAAACTCTTTGATGAACCAGCCAACCGTGCCAACCGGGTAGGCGGTGGCCGGTATTTCCGGTTCATGAATAAAAAACGCTGCCATGGCCGGAATGATCGAGAGGGATGCGAAGAGGAGGATGCCGGAAGCTGGCAGGGACAGGATGACGGCAAGCCACCCGCTAACGACTAGACCGGCCACAAGGCCGGCATTCATGGATGCCATGAGCCATCCGCTCATCCGCAGGTGATCGGGATCGCTGTTCACGTACGACATGGTGGCAGCCACAAAGAAGCCGGCTCCGATCCCTTCGATAAACCGTGCGGCAAAGACAAGGAACGGATCATGGTTGACCGCAAGGAAGAGACCGCTCGCAACCGTGATGAGAAGCCCACAACGGATGAGCGGGATCCTGCCCAGCCGGTCAGAGAAGATCCCCGCGGGGAGCGTGGTGACAAACGCGCCAAGAAAATACGCGGCATAGATCATGCCATGCATTGATGATGCTGAACCATAGGACGCGAGGACGGGAACGATGGCGTTCGAGAGTGCCATCAGGGCGAAGATGCCAAAAAAGAGGGTGAGCCGGGTCCTCATGGTCGTTTGGGTGGATCAGACCATACGGTAGGTCTCGAGGTTCATGGGGGAGTGGGTCTCGATATGGTAGCGCTTGTAGATGGAACTGGCGAGATCGATAGTGCTGTTCTCATCGCCATGGATGCAGAAGATCTTCTCGGGCCGGGGCTGGATCTGCCCGATGAAATTCATCAGCTGCCGGCGGTCCGAGTGACCGGAGAAACCGTCAACGGTCACGATCTCAAGGTTGATGGTGATGGTGCCTTTCCTTCCCATCGGCACCTCGCGCCAGCCCTTCTGGATCCG
>DUHF01000268.1:4009-4682 GCA_013331015.1 Methanoregula sp. | reverse complement strand
CTGTTGAAGAAACACCACAAATCCTGCGGCAAGGGTGATGAGGGTGCATGGGCACCGCAGATTGACGATGCCCTCGCATTTGAGCTCATTGCCGAGGCGACCGGACTTGTCGCCGACGAGATGAATGTGGAAGTCGACATGGGTCTTGACGTTGCAGCAAGCCAGATGTGGGACGGATCGAACTACAAGTACCGCTCCACGTTACGTTCCACCGAAGACCAGATCGCCTATATCGCCGAACTTGTCGATAAATACGGGCTGGTCTACGTGGAAGATCCCCTTCATGAAAACGATTTCGACGCATTTTCCGAACTCAACAACCAGATCGGTGACCGCTGCCTCGTCTGTGGTGACGATATCTTCGTCACGCAGGTCGACCGCATCCAGCAGGGCATCGAATCGGACGCAGCCAACTGCGTCCTCATCAAACCCAACCAGGTCGGGACCTTAACCGATACCTTCGAGGCGGTCCGGCTTGCCCATATCCATGGGATGGACACGGTGATGAGCCACCGGTCCGGTGAGACAACCGATACAACCATTGCACACCTTGCAACCGCATTCTCCTGCGTATTCTTGAAATGTGGTGTCGTGGGTGGAGAACGCATTGCAAAATTAAATGAACTGATTCGCATTGAGGAACAGCTATGACAGCAGCAAATGAAATGGAAAT
>DUHF01000268.1:0-4000 GCA_013331015.1 Methanoregula sp. | reverse complement strand
ACCCAGCAGAAGAGCGAGGACATGAAGAAGTTCATCTACCGCGTCCGCGGTGATGGCCTGTATATCCTTGATATCAGGGAAACCGACGCACGGATCAAGACCGTTGCCAAGTTCTTAAACCAGTTCGAGGCACCCAACATCCTTGTCGTCACTTCCCGGCAGTACGGCCAGTACCCGGCCAAGAAATTCGCCGACACCATCGGATCCATGTCCGCAACCGGCAGGTTCATCCCCGGTCTTTTGACAAACCCCGTCCTTGACGCCTATATCGAACCTGAGGTCATCGTCGTGACCGACCCGATCGGCGACGCCCAGGTCATCAACGAGGCAGTCCAGTGCGGTATCCCCGTTGTTGCCCTCTGCGACACCAACAACATGACCAAGTTCGTCGATCTCGTCATCCCGACGAACAACAAGGGCAGGAAGGCGCTCTCGATGATCTACTTCCTCTTAACCCGCGAGATGCTCCGGCTCCGCGGCATCTCCACGGCACTCACCTCCGAGGACTTCGAGACCGAGTTTTAAATCCGGTCCTCCTTTTTTTAGTGACCGATATCTGGATATAATAGAAGGACCAGAGGGTTGATCCGATGAAGATGCGTACATGCGCAGTAGCCGGCATGTTCTATCCCAGCGATCCGTCTCATCTGGAACAACTGCTGGAAAAATACTTCTCCCTGGCAAGACCTATAGATCAGTCCGCGCTCGGGATAGTCTCCCCCCATGCAGGGTACATCTACTCCGGGCAGGTTTCCGCCCACGCGTTCAATGCACTTTCTGCTGACTTTTCCGGTACCTTTATTGTGATCGGCCCCTCCCACCGGGGATATCTCACCAGTGTCTCGTCAGTTCCCTGGGAGACCCCGCTCGGTGTGGTTGACACGGACGCGGAGTTCATCCATGCTCTTGGTCTTGAGATCGACGAACTCTCCCACCGTGACGAGCACTCCATCGAGGTCCAGGTCCCGTTCATCAAGTACCGGTTCCCCCGGGCCCGGATCGTCCCGATCATGATGGGCCTCCAGGATCTCCCCAGTGCAGAGCGCCTTGCGGACCAGATTGTTGCAGCGATTCACCAGACAAAAAGGGATGTCAGGATCGTCGCATCAAGCGATTTCTCCCATTATGTGCCGGAGAAGAAGGCAAAGGATGATGATCTCTATGCCATCGAACCGCTCATGACCCTTGATGTGAAGGAGTTCTACCGGCGTATCGGGGAACGCGGTGTCTCGGCCTGCGGGTATGGGCCGATTGCAGCGATGGTGATGAGCTGCAAAAAACTCGGGGCAAGGAGTGCCGATCTCATCAGGTATGCGACCAGCGGGGATGTGACCGGCGACACCCGGGAAGTCGTGGGGTATGCCGGTATTGCGGTGATCTGAAGGTGGCAACGTGGAGTGCGCCGGGCAAGGTATTTTTGTTCGGCGAACATGCAGTAGTATACGGAAAGCCCGGGATAGCAATGGCCATAAAACCCCGGGTCTTTGTGACGGTGCGGGATACCAAGCGTGCCCTGAAGGCCAAATCCCCGTATATTGACGGGTGTTTTGAGGCAATGGGTGTCGTTGGCAGCGTGTACATCAACTCCCAGATCCCCAGTTCCTCGGGTCTCGGGTCCTCGGCAGCAGTCACGGTTGCCACGCTCTGCGCCATCAATGACGAGTTCAGACTGAACAAGACACGGGAAGAGATTGCGAACATGGCGTTTGAGATCGAGAAGACGGTGCAGAAGGGCAGGGCGAGCCCCACGGATACCACGGTATCCAGTTTTGGCGGGATTGTCCTTATCAGCGGGGGTTCCCGCCGCCGTCTCCCGCCGCAGAACATGCACCTGGTCATCGGAGACTCGCTCGTCTCGCACAGCACGTCCCGGATGGTGGAGCAGGTTGCTGAGTTCAAGAAGAAACATCCCGAGATCGTGGACCCGGTCCTCAATGCCATCGAAGGGGTGACCATGAGCGGGATCCATCATCTCAACAATCCCCGGGAACTCGGGCGCTACATGAACATGAACCATGCACTCCTCGAAGTGCTGGGGGTCGGCCATAACCAGCTCGCCCGGATGGTGCTTGCCTCCCGGTCAGCCGGTGCGTTCGGTGCAAAGATCACCGGGGCTGGCGGGGGCGGGAGTATGGTTGCACTCTGCCCCAAGCAGCTGAAGCACCGGGTTGCCCAGGCGATCGAGGGCTGCGATGCCCGGGCGATCGTGACCGGCATCGATACTGAAGGCGCACGCAAGGAGAAGAATGTCTGACGCCTGTATCTTAAAACTCGGGGGGAGTGTCATCACCGACAAGCGGGCGGACTGCGCTGTCAACCGGGAACAGCTCGCGCTGGTAGCAACGGCTATTGCCGGCGCACGGACGGACGGGATCGTCGTCATCCACGGTGCCGGTTCCTGCGGGCACCCGGAGGCCCGGCGCTTTCGGCTGGATACCGGGGCAAAGGCCGGGGAGACCGAGGGGATCTTCGTGACTCACCGGGCAGTCAGCAGCCTCAACGATGAGGTGGTCCGTTCCCTGCGGGAGAAGGGCGTACCGGCGGTCGGCGTCCACCCGCTCCACACGGGAATTGCACAGGACGGCAGGCTCGTCGGGTTCGAGACCCGGCACCTCCGGCAGATGCTTGACCTTGGCATGGTCCCCGTGATCCACGGCGACGTGGTGATGGACCTTCTTCGGGGGGCCTGCATCGTATCCGGCGACCAGCTGGTGCGATACCTTGCCACGGGCCTCTCGATTGGCCGCGTGGGGCTTGCCACCGATGTGCCGGGCGTTCTGGATGACGGGCAGGTCGTGCCCCGGATAACCCGGGGCACGATTGATGGCCTTCATATCGGCAGTTCGACCCACACCGATGTTACCGGGGGTATGCGGGGAAAGATTGACGAACTGCTCGGCCTTGCAGATGCAGGGATCGGGTCGGACATATTCCATGTCTCGCGGGTGGGAGACTTCCTTTGTGGAAAGCCCCATGGCGGGACCCTGGTGAGAGGGGAGTAAAAAACTATGGGAGACAAGAAACGGTTCACATCGTCGCGCAAACTCGATCACCTGCGGATCTGTGCAGAGGAACAGGTCGAGTCGGGNNCCGGCTTCTCTGATGTCCGGTTCGTCCACAACGCACTTCCCGAGTGCGACATGGGCAAAATAGACATCCAAAGCCGCTTCCTTTCCCACACGTTCTCCTCCCCGCTCTTCATCTCCGCAATGACCGGGGGTCACCCCGGGACAAAAGAGGTGAATGCACGGCTCGCCCGGGCAGCGGAGCGGTACGGGATCGGGATGGGGGTTGGCTCCCAGCGGGCAGCCCTCGAGAACCCTGCCCTTGCCGATACGTTCTCGGTAGTCCGGGACGAGGCACCGCATGCCTTCCTTGTCGGTAATCTCGGGGCAGTCCAGCTCCGGGACCATGGTATCGAATGGGCGGAGAAGGCCGTGGAGATGATCGGGGCCAATGCCCTTGCGATTCACTTAAACTTCTTACAGGAAGCCATCCAGCCGGAGGGCGACCACAATGCAACCGGCTGCCTTGATGCCATCATGGAACTCTGCCACAACTTCAAAACGCCCGTCATCGTCAAGGAGACCGGCTGCGGCATCTCGGCTGCAACCGCACGGGCTCTCTGGGGAGCCGGCGTCTCCGCCATTGATATCGGCGGCTGGGGCGGAACCTCGTGGGCAGCAGTCGAGAGTGTCCGTGCCGGCGAGACCGGGCGGTCGGGTGACAAAAGCCTCAAGTCGCTTGGCGAGGACTTTGCCGGCTGGGGCATTCCCACGGTGGTCAGCCTCGCTGAGGTGCTTGCTACGGGTAATCCCGTCATCGCCTCGGGTGGTATCCGGTGTGGTATGGATGTCGCAAAGGGACTCGCGTTCGGCGCTGATCTCTGCGGGATGGCCCTGCCCCTCTTGAAGCCGGCAATGGAGAGCGACGATGCCCTTGCTGAAACGATCGATGCTGTCCACCGGGAACTCACGGTGACCATGTTCCTCACGGGATC
>DUHF01000016.1 GCA_013331015.1 Methanoregula sp. | reverse complement strand
GGCAGATGCCCCGGACGGCACTGCGGTACGCCATCGAGCTGATGAACGCAGAACTGAGGGCAGAGGCGATGAAGAGAGACTGGAGATAATCATATTCCTCAGTCTCCTGTGTTCCCTGTCGGTAACTGCGAAAAAACTCGCATCTATCGCCAGATATAATACCCCTTCCCTACAATTCTGGTCATGGATCCAAGAACTATTGGCGGGTGTCTGTTTACCACCCTCATACTTCTCTGCATCGCCTTTACGGGATGTACCGGCACACCCCCGTCCCAGCCTGCCACACCACCGGCAACGACCGCACCGGAAGTTCCGGTTACGATCCCCACGGGATCATCGGACTCAACCGCTGAACAGGCTGTCACCGCGGCAAACAACCGGTTTGCGTTCGACCTGTACTCGCAGCTCGGGAAAGGAGCATCTGCCGATACCAACCTCTTCTTCTCGCCGTTCTCCATCTCCTCTGCGCTGGCGATAACGTACGAAGGGGCAAAAGGCCAGACGGCCGATGAGATCCGGTCGGTCTTTTACTTCCCGTCCGATGCCTCCGCCATGAGGAACGGTTTTTCCGGTCTGAATGCCATCATCAACGGCGGGGACCCTGCATATACACTCCGGACGGCAAACGCCTTGTGGGCTGAGAAGACCTGTCCGTTCCTGTCCGGTTACACCACGACGGCAGAACAGTATTACGGTGCGAAGGTCACCAACCTTGACTTCAAAAACCAGCCCGAACCTTCCCGGCTCACCATCAACCAGTGGGTCGAAGCGCAGACCAATGATAAGATCAAGGATCTCCTGCAGGAAGGCACCATCGATCCCCTCACCCGCCTTGTCATCACCAACGCCATCTACTTCAAAGGCGACTGGGTGAAGCAGTTTGATGTGAACAAGACCTCCGATTCAGACTTCCGGACCGGTTCAGGAAAGACCAAAAAGGTCCCGATGATGCAGCGGACGGACGAGGATGCAATCTACCGGTATGCCGAGACCGGTGACCTCCAGCTCCTCGCAATGCCGTACGAGCATGAGAGTGGCAGGCAGCTCTCCATGGTCATCCTGCTCCCGAAGGGAGACAGCCTTGCACCGGTTGAAGCATCGCTTGAATCCGGTACCTTCCGGGATCTGCTTCAGTCAACCAAATCGCGGCAGGTCGAGGTGTACTTCCCGAAGTTCAAGCTGGAAACCAAGTATGATAAGCTGGGCGGTATCCTCGCTGCGATGGGGATGCCGACAGCATTCTCCGACAGTGCAGACTTCTCCGGCATGACCGGTTCAAAGGGCCTTTACATCAGCGATGTTGTCCACCAGGCATATGTCGATGTGAATGAAGAGGGGACCGAGGCGGCGGCGGCAACGGCCGTGGTCATGAGGCTGGCCGCAGCGCCCGTGGATCCGGAACCAATTCCTGTTTTCCGGGCCAACCACCCGTTCGTCTTCATAATCCAGGACGATGAGAGCGGGGCGATTCTTTTCATGGGAAGGATAGCAGATCCCTCCCCGGCCTGATTTTTTATCCAGTTCTTCCTGTCCGGCAATATCCCGCGCCAATACCAATGGAGAGCACGAAAGCCTTACCACACACCCGGAACCAGCCGGTACCGCGTCTTTGTGCAGTATTCAGCATACCCGTCCAGCTCCCGTACCAGCAGCGCCTCTTCGTTATTGATCCGCAGGACAAGGGTCAGGAGAATCAGCGGGAACAGGACAAGCGCAAGAAACGAACCGAGCGCGAGCGGTGTGAAGAGGAACATCAGGAGCGCGCCTGTGTACATCGGGTGCCGCACAGAAGCATAGGGCCCGGTGGCGATGACCCGCTGTCCCGCGGCTACCTCTACAATACGCGAAGCGTAACTGTTCTCCCGGATGGTCCAGAAGAAGATGAGGTATCCCAAAAAGACAAATAAATCAGCGGTAATGACAAGCCAGAGTGGAACCGGCGACCACCCGAACCGGAAGTCGAGAGCGGCAAGAATAATGCAGGCAAAACAGGAAATGCCGGAGAGCGTGATAATGGCTTTCTGTTCGGTCACCTTCTCTTTCGTCTGCATCCGCCGTGCGAGGAGAGCAGGGTCGTTCCTGACCAGGTATCCAAGAACGCCCAGCATTGGGATGAAAAGCACGGCGATATAGGCCCAGCCCTGCCAGTATGCAAACGTGCCGGCCGGGATGAAGAGAACTGCGCTCATGACAAGAAGCCCACCAATGAAACGGCAAAGAACCGTTGCGAGAAGACGGGGCGGGGTTTTATTCATGAAAAAGGATGGATCTTTCGGGAAGATAAAGAAACAACGGCCCTGGCACCAGGTTGTGCCTCTTCAGATCCCGTTTATTTTGAGGAACCGCTCGTGGAGCCTCGTGTCATCCCCGAGTTCCGGGTGGAACGAGAGCGCCATGTGCCTGCCCTTTTCAAGGGCAACAATCCCCTTCTGGAGCCGGGCAAGAACCGTGAGCGAAGGCCCGGCACGGGTGACCACCGGTGCCCGGATGAAAACTGCATGGAACGGACCCCCCGTCAGGCCTGCAACCGGAAGGTCAATCTCGAACGACTCGCACTGCCGGCCGAACGCATTCCGGTCAACGGTCATGTCCATGAGCCCGAGAGGATGGATCCGGGGATCGGCTACCTCCGTTGCCATCAGTACCATACCGGCACAGGTGGCAAAAATGCCGCCTTTGAACTGCTGTATCGGTTCGTACAGATCGTTCTTGTCGATGAGCCGGGAGATGGTGGTGGACTCACCGCCGGGAATAGAAAGAGCCATGCAGTCCGCAAGATCGGCAGGACTGCGTACTTCAAAAACCTCGGACGAGGCGCCGTGTCCCGTCCGTTCGAGAGCAAGGAGGAACGCGTCGATGTGTTCGCTCACGTTCCCCTGTAATGCAAGAACACCGATGTTAGCGTCCACGGGTCTGGAGCACCTCGTCGTCGCGGAGCAGGTGGACGTCAAGGCCGGGCATGGCGTCACCGAGGCCGGTGCTGACCTTTGCGAGAACCTTTGGATCGTCAAAATGGTTGACCGCTTCAACGATCGCCTTTGCCATCCTCTCGGGGCTTTGTGACTTGAAGATTCCCGACCCGACAAAGACACCGTCTGCGCCGAGCTGCATCATCATTGCAGCATCGGAGGGGGTGGCAATCCCGCCGGCCGAGAAGTTAACGACCGGCAGCCGGCCGCGTTCTGCGCACTCGATGACCAGTTCGGCTGGGGCTTCGATCTCGCGGGCGTAATCGGCCATCTCCTGCTGGTCGAGACCCCGAAGCATCCGGATCTCGCCCATGATGGTCCTCATATGGCGGACAGCCTCGACAACATTGCCGGTTCCTGCCTCTCCCTTGGTCCGGATCATGGCGGCTCCCTCGTTGATCCTGCGGAGCGCTTCGCCAAGGTTGCGGGCGCCGCAGACGAAAGGTACTTTGAACTGCTTCTTATCGATATGGTATTGCTCATCCGCGGGGGTCAGAACTTCGCTCTCGTCGATCATGTCCACGCCGAGGACTTCAAGAACCTGCGCTTCGACAAAGTGACCAATCCGTACCTTGCCCATGACGGGAATCGAGACCGCTTCGATGATCTCGGCTACCTTCTCAGGATCTGCCATGCGGGCGACACCGCCCATCTTCCGGATATCGGACGGCACCCGCTCAAGGGACATGACGGCGACAGCCCCGGCTTCTTCGGCGATCTTTGCCTGTTCGGCATTGACAACATCCATGATAACGCCCCCTTTCTGCATGGATGCAAAGCCGCGCTTGAGAAGCTCCGTGCCAAATCTGAGATCGCCAAGGTGGATGAGATCGCGCTCTGTTTGAGGTTTGGATTTGCTTCTTTCCCGCTGCTCTTTTTTCTGCCCGGTCTTCATATGCCGGTACTATTGATCATTGTACCCAATAAAAACAGTGCACAAAAGGCAACTGCTCCAAAGATAAGGGTTGCTGCACGGGTGGCGGCAAGAATATCGGAACCGGCCTCATCAAACGTTCTTTTGCTGTCACCTATGGTGTATACCCCGGGTTTTTCGAACCGTATCCCCGTCCCCCCGGCCATGGCTGCCATGACGATTCCGCCATTGAACCCGGGGCGCTTTTTGCCATCGCGCAGCATCACCCGAACCGCATCCCCGGCGGTTCTTTTGGGGAGGAACCAGATGAGGAGCAAAAGAACCGTAATCCGGGCCGGGATATAGTTGCAGATATCATCCATCCGGGCAGCGCACCAGCCCAGCCGCTCGCGTTCGTCCCGGTACCCGAGCATCGCGTCCATGGTATTAACGGCCCGGAACGCGGCAGCGCCGGGAAGACCAAAGACACAAAAGAAGCAGAGCGGGGAGATGATGCTGTCAGTCAGGTTCTCGGTCATGGACTCATAACCCGCCGACAGGATATGTTCCCGGTCGAGCTGTGCGGTATCGCGGGAGACCAGCATCATAACCTTCTCCCGCCCGGACTCAACACCATCCCGCAGTGCATCCACCACGGCAAACGTATGCTCCTCGAGACTCCGCCATGCAAAACAACACTTCAGGAGGAACGGGGCAATCAGAAGACAGGCATACCACGGAGCAAGAAGGGAGAACAAAAGGAACGGGAGGGTAAAGAGGATGACCGTCACTGCCCAGAGACCGGTTCCGATGAGCCGCTGAAGCCCGGGGGGGTACAATAATGGTTTTCCCCACCAGCCGATGAACGAGCCGAGCAGGGCAACCGGGTGATACCGGGAGTGCGGGTCACCGATAAGACGGTCCACAACCAGCGCTGCAAAAAGAACGATGGCGGCTGAGACTAATCCTGCCGGTACCATGTATACAGTGCCCCGACAATGAGAAGGAGAAACGCCGCGATGTTCAGAAAATCAATGGCGGTGTACAGCCAGGTGCTGTACAGGATGAGGGAGATCCCCATCAGTACCATGAGCATGTGCGGCCGCCCCTGGGCAAC
>DUHF01000195.1 GCA_013331015.1 Methanoregula sp. | reverse complement strand
GAGGGCCTGAGCTTCCATGTCGGCAGCCAGTGCACGAACTTTGACAACTACATCCAGGCCCTCCAGATCTCGGCAAATATCATCAGGGAGGTGGAAGACCGGACCGGCCGGAAGATCCGCATCCTTGATATCGGCGGGGGTTTCCCGGTCAAATACCACCCCGGCATCCGCTCCATCCGCACCCTTGCCAAGAAACTGAACACGGAGATAAAACGGCTCTTCCCAAAAGACATGCAGATCCTTGCCGAGCCGGGCCGGTTCCTTGTTGCCAATACCTGCACCCTCGTCGCAAAAGTTGTGGGAAAAGCTGTCCGGGACGGCAAACCCTGTTATTACATAAACGACGGGGTGTACCATACCTATTCGGGCCAGGTCTTTGATCACGTCAATTATCCGGTGCTGCCGTTTAAGGAGGGGGAGACCCAGATCTCGGCCGTCTTCGGGCCAACCTGTGATGCCTTCGACACCATAACCCTTTCAGCAGAACTCCCGGATCTCGATATCGGTGACCTTGTTTATTCCGAGAACATCGGGGCGTACTCCCATGCATCATCCACGTACTTCAACGGGTTCCCGCCGGCAAAGGTCGTGCATATCAACAAATAATCCATCCTTTTCTGGTTCGACCTGAACGAGGGGAGACAAATCCTAAAAAAAAATCAGGCATTGTCCTCAACCGGATACATCATGAACCGAACGATACCCTTTGTCGTATCTGCACTCCTGCTCATCATTCTCGCAGCCGGCTGTACCGGAACCCCCGCAGAACCGGCAGGATCTTCTGAAGACGGAGCCTTTGACAATAGCCTCATAGTCGGGGTCAGTGCCATGGATGCCGTTCTCACCTCAACGTATCTCCAGATGGCGAACCTGGATATGACCTTCATCGATTTCACGCTCACGAATCCGACCGGTGATCCAATAACCGTGACCGTGGAATCCGAGATCCCGGGATATACGGAGAAGTCGATCAATACGGTCGTGATCCCTGCCCACGGGAATATCACCGTAGGACAAAACCCCCCACTCAGACCCGGTGCCGTATCCCGGGAGATGACACCGGCTGCGCTTCGTTATCGCGTGGCTTATGCGAGCGGGAACCTTATTGAAGAACAGACCGTCCCGGTAAAGATCTATGCCCGGGACACGATGGTCTGGGGCGTAAACGACGGCGAGGAATGGAATGACATGACGCCGTTCATTGCCGCATGGGTGACCCCCCATGCTGACGGCATAGATACGCTGGTCCGCCGGGCAGCAGAGTACCATCCCGAACGGTCGATGAGCGGGTACCAGTGCGGTACGGATTGCACGGAAGATGACTGGGACGTGTACACCAATGCCCAGGTTGAGGCGATCTATACGGCGCTTAAGAACGATTACCAGATCACGTACATCAACTCCCCGATTGCCTACGGGAAATCATCCGAAAATCCCCAGCGGGTACGGTTGCCTGCCGAGTCCCTTACATCGGGATCCGCCAACTGCATTGACGGGGCAGTCCTGTACGCAGCGGCACTCGAATCCATCGGCCTCAATCCCCACCTCATCATAACCCCGGATCATGCGTTCGTCTGCTATGAGACTGCCCCCGGTACCGGCCGGGCAGCCTGCCTTGAGACCACGATGACCGGCTCAGCACCATTTTCCGATGCAATCGCCGCGGGGAGAAAAGCCTATGATGAAGAGATCCAAAACGGGAATTTCGCGTCCGGGAAATCCCAGGAACTCGAGGTAGCCAGCCTGAGGGAGGAAGGGATCCTCCCGATGGCCTGACGGGGTTATCCGCCCCGGAAAAATCTTTTTGCAGGCGCGATGATAAGTTACTGATGACTGCGATCTTTCTCTACCTCACCGATACCATGTCTGACTGGGAGTACGGCAATGTTCTTGCCGAACTCCATTCAGGGCGTTACTTTAAGGATCCGGCTCGTTGTTATGATGTGGTCCTCTGCGGGCGGACACTTGATCCGGTAACCACGATGGGCGGACTGCACCTGGAACCGGAGGTGCTTATCAGGGACATCCGGCCGGGCACCGGGGATCTCCTTCTCCTGCCCGGCGCGGACACCTGGCTTGACCCGGCGCAGGATCCGGTGATTGAAACGGTGCGAACATTGCTAAAGGAAGGAGTGGTTGTAGCCGCAATCTGCGGGGCAACGATGGCGCTTGCAAATGCCGGGCTGCTGGATAACCGGCCGCATACAAGCAATGATCCCGCTGTGCTCAAAATGTTCTGCCCGGGCTACCAGGGGGAACCGTTCTATGTCAACGAGCCCGCGGTAACGGACGGCAACCTGATCACGGGAAGCGGTCTTGCACCGGTTGCGTTCGCGTACCATATCTTCCGCAGGCTTGCGGTGATGAGCCCCGCAACCCTTGAGGCATGGTACGGGCTCTTTACCACGCAAAAGCCGGAGTTTTTTTACGCGCTGATGGCATCCCTTCCAAAAAAGTCCTGATAATTCCTGACAAATCTGCGGTGCACCCGTGCAGGGCAAGATTTATCGTCCGGACCGGATAGTATTCAATTGTCAGGAGGAGACGACCATGGAGACCATGATTGGGAGAGTAACGCACTACTATCCGAAGATCAGTGTCGCGGCAGTTGTCCTTGAAGGGCACATTGCCCGAGGTGACCGGATCCATATCCGCGGACCGCACGATGATGTGCACCAATCCGTTACGTCAATGGAAGAGGAGCATGTGCCAATTCAGGAAGCAGATACCGGCCAGGATATCGGCATCAGGGTGATCGAGCGGGTACACGAAGGCGATCTTGTGTTCCTCGAGTACTGATAATCCCTCACTTTTTTTTAAAAGAGCTCTGCCTTACCGCTTCTCTGCAACCATCTCGATTTCCACGAGCGCACCTTTGGGCAGGCCGGCAACCTGTACCGTTGAACGGGCCGGGAATGTATCCGTGAAATAGGTACCATAGATCCGGTTTACGGTCGCAAAGTCGCTCATGCTGGTAAGATAGATCCGGGTCTGGACCACATCAGCGAAGGTGAGCCCGGACACTGCGAGGACTGCCTTCTGGTTCTCCATGGCCCGGGTTGTCTGTTCCTCGATTCCCCCGGTCAGGTTCCCCGTTGAAGGGTCGATCCCGACCTGCCCCGAGAGCCAGACAAAACCCCCGGACTGCACGCCCTGGCTGTAGGGGCCGATCGGCTCGGGAGCCTGCCGCGTATACACAGGGTGTTTCGCCGGGTATGCTGTTCCCTGCGAAAGGAAATGCATATACAATGCGCCAAGCACAGCCCCGCAGGCAAAGATCAGCACGAGGATGAGGAGTTTCTTATGGACGGTATTCAGGGTGACCCTCTCCGGATGTGATGACTCACAACAGTAAGGGGGTCTGGAAATATATCTGTCTGCATTCCGGATGGGGGGTGGCCACCCTTCCCTTGGCCAGACGGGAGGGAAAGGGGCGGTGCTGGTTCCGGTCACGGGGGAACCCCCCCATGATCACTTCCCGGGGGGCTGACTTTTCACCCGTTTTATTCCGTAAGTTCCACACGAAACGATTGCCTCGCACTAGTGCACAGCAAAGGCCAGAAACCCACGGGAGAGGTTGGAGGGATCTGCATTGCGAAGAGTTGCAGCGAATAGCCCGGCACCAGGGAGTTGCTTTTTTTATGCTCTGTAGAAACAGGCATGAACCACTGGGGTTCACACCCGAACTATGAAAAACGTTACCTTTTTTTTTAAAAAAGGGGTCCCCATATCAGGGATCCGGTACGGCAGGTGGGGCGGATTACCGGATATGATATGTACCTGAATTGAGGCCGCCGCGGGAGCGCCCCCGCGGGGGCGGCGGCAGGAATCCGTAATTGGGGGCATGGGGGCATCAGCCCCCATAATTTTTTTCTTACGGGAATCCGTTTTTCATGGGAAAACCTGC
>DUHF01000150.1:2725-3456 GCA_013331015.1 Methanoregula sp. | reverse complement strand
ACATCGCCCGCCACGGGATCGTGAACGCCATTGCCATGCAGGGCGGCGTCGAGTATATCCGGAATGCCCGGATACGGGGTTCACGGGATCTCGCGGTGAAGATCCTCTATGAACCGGGCCGCACGCCCGATATCCTCAATCCAGAACGCGAGAACGGTACAAGGCTGGGGATGCGGTCCTGTGAGTCCTCGTATGAGTTTGCCATCCGGTTCGACGAGACCGGCGACGGGTTCTCCATTGTCCGGGACGAGCTTGTCATCGGTTGCGAGCTGATGAACTGCGAGTGCCATGGGGACCAGATCCAGAAGATGGATCTCATCGGGAAAGGCGAACTCCGGATTACCAGCAAAGGCGGCATAGTGCGGTATGCAGCCCGGATCCCGGACGGGTGCAGCCTCACCGTTGACGACATCATCCCCGCCTTCTTCAGGGGCAAGCGCCTGCCGGAGCGGACGCTGCTCCTCGAGACCGTGTACGGGTACCCGCTCCCGCATATCGAGAAACTCTTCGATAAGATTGCCGTATACGACATCGACCCGAAACTCCCGAAAAAAGGGGTGGTGATCACGGGAAAGCGGGAGCTTGAAGAGGACGGGGCCAACCTTGCGCTGGTCATCAAGACGATCATCGAGAACCCCGAGAAGAAACGGAAGTTTGCAAACCTTCTCCGCGATGTGCTGCCCTTTGTTGAGGACTTCTCGGTCCAGAAGTTCATGGACATCTCGCTCATC
>DUHF01000150.1:0-2588 GCA_013331015.1 Methanoregula sp. | reverse complement strand
GCGGCGGAGAAGAAGCAGGTGATGGTGACCACCCACAGCACCGAGGTGGTCAAGTATGCCACGCTTGATGACATCCTGCTCATCTCCCGGGACAGCGAGGGGTACTCGGTCATCTCCCGGCCCGGCGACAAGGATGAGGTGAAGGCGTTCCTCGAAAACGAGATCGGGATCGAGGAACTCTACGTCCAGAACCTCCTGGGGCTTTAATGAACACCAAAAAGCGCCTGTTCATCATGGTCGAGGGAGAGGATGACATCCGGTTCTTTGGCCGGATCATCAAACCCCTGATCGCCCCCTCCTACCATTCGGTGGAGATCATCCCCTATGCCTGCATCAAGCGCGCAAAGGTGAACAAATTTTTAAAAAGCGTTGCCTTAATGAAGAACGATTACATCTTTGTCGCCGACATCGACAATGAACGCTCTGTCCGCGACAAGAAACAGATCCTCTATTACCGGTTCAGCGATATCGACGGGCGCAGCATCGTCGTGGTAGTCCGGGAGATCGAGAGCTGGTACCTGGCCGGCATCTCGTTTGATGCTGCCCAGGCACTCGGGGTTGCGGATCTTTCAAATACCGATGATCTGACCAAAGAGGATTTCAATGCCGTAATCCCGCTCCGGTTCGATTCGCGCATTGACTTTATGTTCGAGCTCCTCAAATCCTTCTCCCTGGAGACTGCCGTGAAGAAGAATGCCTCGTTCCGGTTCTTTTACAACCGGTACCTTGCCGGAAAGGAGATCGGTGACCCTTCTCCCCGCTGATCCTGTCATGTGACCTGCCCGGCATGCCTCATCGAAACGATTATTGAGATCATGGCGCTACTTTAGAGTATCGTTTACCTGAATATTGAGGTGTTTTTATGGGAATGGAATGTTATCTCTGTGGCATTTGCGGCCACAAATACAATCCCGAAAAGGGCGAACCGCTGCAGAACATTGCTCCCGGAATCCCGTTTGCCGATCTCCCTCCTGACTGGACCTGCCCGGTCTGCTTTGCAGAAAAGAAGCATTTTAAACCGGAATGAGGATGGTATGTATGGTTTTTCACAAAATTGCCCCAGACATCCACTGGGTTGGAGCGCTCGACTTCGACCGCCGGCTCTTTGACGAGCTCATCCCCCTGCCTGACGGCACGAGCTATAACTCGTATCTTATTAAGGGAAGCGAGAAGACTGCCCTGATCGATACGGTTGACCCTTCAAAAGAGTTCGATCTTGTCGAGAACCTGGTCAAGCTGAAGGTTGACCGCATCGATTACCTTGTCATCAATCATGCCGAGCAGGATCACTCGGGCTCGCTCCCCATGATCCTGGAGTTCTTCCCCAACGCAAAAGTGGTGACAAACGAGAAGTGCCGGGACCTTCTCATCGCGCTGCTCCATGTCCCGCCCGATGTCTTCCATATCGTCAAGGACGGGGATACGCTCTCGTTGGGCGACCGGACGCTCCAGTTCCACTTAACCCCGTGGACACACTGGCCAGAGACGCAGATAACGTTCCTGCGCGAGGACCAGATCCTCTTCCCCTGCGACCTCTTCGGGTTCCACATGGCCTCAAGCGATCTCTTCATGGCGGATGACGCCGTCTCCCTCCGTTCGGCAAAGCGGTATTATGCCGAGATCATGATGCCCTTCAGGAACAGCATCAAAGGATACATCGACAAGGTGCGGGCACTCTCGCCAAAGATGATCGCACCAAGCCATGGCCCGATCCAGAAGAACCCCTCGTTCATGCTCGATGCCTACAGCGACTGGGTATCAGATACCGTGAAAAACGAGGTGGTCCTCCCGTACGTGTCCATGCATGGCAGCACGCAGAAGATGGTGGATCACTTCACGGCAGCTCTCATTGCCCGGGGGATCGTGGTGAAACCCTTCAACCTCACCCGGACTGATATCGGCGAACTTGCCCTCTCCCTTGTCGATGCGGCAACCGTGGTCATGGCAACGCCGACCGTGCTCTTTGGCCCGCACCCCCAAATCGTGTATGCCACCTATCTTGCAAACGCCCTCCGGCCCAAGACCCGGTATGCCTCGGTCATCGGCTCGTACGGCTGGGGCGGGAAGAGCGCAGAAACGATTGTCTCGATGCTCGACCATCTCAAGGTGGAAGTGCTCGAACCGGTGCTTGTCAAGGGTCTCCCGGACGAAGCCTGTATGCAGGCGCTCGACCGGCTGGCAGACGAAATCTTAAAGAAGCACCAGGAAGCAGGCATCGTGTAGGAATGGAGGTACTGGTATGACAAAACTGTTTGAAGTGTACACGTGTGAGGTATGCGGGAACATCACCAAGGTTGTCCACGCCTCGGCAGGCACCCTGGTCTGCTGTGACAAACCCATGGTTCTTCAGCTGGAGAAGACTGCTGATGCAGGAAAGGAGAAGCACGTGCCCGTTGTAGAGAAGTCCGCAAACGGGATTCTCGTAAAGGTTGGATCCATCCCCCATCCCATGGAAGAGAAGCACTACATCGAGTGGGTGGAGGTCCGTCACGGTGACACGCTGTACATCCGGGGGTTCCGGCCCGGCGACAAGCCGGAAGCAGAGTTCTGCATTCCCGATACGGACGTGAAGGTCCGGGAGTACTGCA
>DUHF01000211.1 GCA_013331015.1 Methanoregula sp. | reverse complement strand
AATGTTGTCCGGAGGGAACTGACTGACAAGATCGTGTTCGGCCTCGAATTCCTTATCGCTGCCGATATCCTGACAACGGTTATGGCCCCCACCCAGGAAGAACTCATCAACCTTGCCGTAGTCGTGGTCATAAGGACAATCCTTGGATATTTCCTTGCAAAAGAGGCAGCAGAGTTCGATCTCGAGGGGTAAGAAAAGCTACGGGATATCCCCGCCCACTCAGTTCAGCTTCTCCCGTAAAACAAAAACCCGGGACAGCGTCTGGTCGTCCTGGATAACCGGCGAACTCTTGAGTAAGGTCTTGATCTTGAGCCCGAACTTGTTCACTGCGGTGAAGGTACCGTTCCAGACCCGCTTTTTGTCCACGAAGAATGCGTTCTGGTCCATTGCAAAGTGGTCGGCCGGGTCCTGCAATTTACTGATATGCTTGTTTTTGACATCGTCAAGCGTGTAGCCGAACCGCCTGATGAACGCCTCGTTTACAAACGATATCATCCCCATGTCGTCCGTGCCGATGATGAAATCATCCATGCTGTTCATCATCGCCTCGAACATGATGAGGTTCTGCTTCTCTTTTTCCAGGCGCTGGTTGAGGGCTTTTGTGGTCTGCTCGGCCCGTTTTATCGCGGTAACATCATGGCTGTTGACCGCACAGCGTTCAACCCGTCCTTCCTTGTCGGTGAGCGGGGTGATGGTATACGAGATCCATTTTCCCTTGCACTCCTCTTCGAACTGGTACGGTTTTGCATCAAAGAAATGATCGCGGATGGCACCAACCAGGGCAGGCGAGATCAGTCCGCCCGAGAACAGGGTTTCAAGAAGGAGCCCGGTGCCGACCGATGCACCGCTGGTGAGCATGGACGCAATGGCATTGTTGATGACCAGCACATTCGTGTTCTGGTCGAGGATGAACATGGGTTCGGGGTTGGCATTGATGAGCGCCTGGATGATGGTGTCGCGTTCACGGACCTTTCCGTCGATCTCGTTTTTATAGAGCGCCATCTGGATGGTCGTCTTCAGCGCCCGTTCATCGAGGGGCTTGATGAGGTATCCGAACGGCACCGACCTGACCGCTTTATCAACGGTTGTCTCATCGGAATGGGCGGTGAGGAAGATGACCGGAATGCCCCGGCGGCCGATGACCTCAGCGGCTTCAATGCCGGTCATCTCGCCTTTGAGGGTGATATCCATCAGCGCCAGGTCGGGTTTGAGTTCTGCTGCGGCATCGATCGCTTTTTGCCCGGTATCCACCACCAGGGGGACATTGAAACCCATCTTCTTGAGTTTGCTCTGGAGGTCTGCGCCGGTAATAAATTCGTCTTCAACCACGAGGATTGTTGCTTGTGCCATACTTATTCACCAGGTTTTTGCATACGGGGGAAGGTCACAACAAAGGTTGTTCCCTCTCCCCGCCTGAGTTCAACAGTGCCATTGAGCTGTTGGGTAAGTCCATAGATCAGTTTCATGCCTAAAGATTCTGTGCGTTCGAACGAGATCTCCTCAGGTATTCCTGTACCATTGTCATGATATCTGAGCATGTAATTTTTACCATCGGTTGTAAAGTCGATCGCGATCTCTCCTTTTGCGCCGTCCGGGAACGCATATTTGAGCGAATTGGTGAGCATCTCGTTGATGATCAGGCTGCACGGGACGGCCTGGTTGATATCGACAAAGATATTCTCCGCATGGACGATACAGGCGATGCGGGAGAGCGGGACATTGTAGGTGTCGAACAGGTGGTTGACGATCTTGTTGAGGTAATCCCCGTACTCGATCTGGTCGAGGCTCTTGGACTGGTACAGTTTCTCGTGGACAAGGGCAATCGACTTCACCCGGTTCTGGCTGTCGGTCAGCGAGTCGATGACGTTCTGGTCGGTAGCCTTGTCGGCCTGCATGGAGAGGAGGCTTGAGATCACCTGAAGGTTGTTCTTCACCCGGTGGTGAATCTCCTTTAAGAGGAACTCCTTCTCCCTTAGCGATGCGGCAACCTGGTTCTCCATCACCTTGCGGTCCGTGATGTCGTACGACACGCACATCACTGCGGTCACCAGGCCGCTATCGTCCTTGAGGGGCGTGAAGGTACTGGAAAGCCACCGGTCCGTACCGTCAACCGCGGTGACCCGGTCATCGCGACGGACATCATGTCCGTGCTGGAAAACCCCGACGATGATCTGGATCTGCATATCGGCATCTTCTGTCGGGAAAACGTCCATGAGACGCCGGCCCTTCACTTCCGTTATACTCTTTTGTAACATGCGGAGTGCGTAGTTGTTCGCGTACGCGATTGTTGCGTCCCGGTTGATGATGTAGATCGCATTGGGCGAGGCTTCCGAGAGGCTGCGATACTTCTCCTCGCTCTGCCGGAGGGCTTCCTCGGCTTTCTTCTTCTCGGTGATATCGCGGAAGATCGCCTGGACGGCAACAGTACCGTCGATCTGGATCCGGATCAGGCTCACTTCTGCATCGAATTCCCGGCCGGCGAGCGACCGCTGCATCCATTCAAACCGCTGGTGCTCTCCGTCCAGTGCCCGGTTCAGCCGCTCCATGGCAATTTCGGACGACCGTCTCCCGCCTGGCTGGACCTCAGGTGCGAGATCCCAGAGGGTCTTTCCGATGATCTGGGTTTTTGTCCCATGGAGCATCCGTTCCGCACTTGAATTGCAGTCCGTGTATTTCCCGTCAACGATTACCAGGATCGCGTCATAGGTCTCCTCAAAGAGGGCGTGGAACCGCGTCTCGCGGTCCTTTAAGTCCTTCATGAGTTTTCCGCGCACCTGCTCTACGCCGAGAACCCCGAAGACCGCCATGAGGATACCTAAAAAGACGATCATGTACGAGGTCCAGTTGATGATATCCTGCTTGGCGATCACCACCTGTTTGTCCACGTCAACCCCGACAAGGCCGACAACCGTGCCCTGCCTGTCCCGTACCGGGCTGTAGCCGGAGAGGGTCGTGCCCCATTGGTCGGAGGAGAAATCAGCCTCAACAACGGGGCGGGAGAAACCGTTGAGCATATCCGGCGTAACAAAGATATACTCCTCGCCGATACGGGCGGCACCGGGCAAAAAGCCATAGTCATCGTCGACAACGAAATAGACCCTGCCCCCTTCATACCGCAGGATATAGGCGTTCCTGATGTTGGGAAACGCGCCTTTCATCCGGATCAGCGTGTCCCGCATTGCAAGAAATTCCGGGGTTGTCTCATCCCCGGGACGGATGGTTGCGACGGTATTGCCATCAACCTGGCTTGCGGCAAACGTGGCAAACCCGAGGATGTCTTCNNCGTGCCTGTTCCTTGAGCGCGTTGGTGGTGACAAAAGAGATGTAGAGGATACTGCATCCTGAAAAAATGAGGATCATCAGGAGGAGGATCATCGACATCTTCTCAGGGACGCGACTGAACATATATCTGATATCGGCCCGGGGTTTAATAGCGTTAACGATTATTCCGGGAAAAAAAGGGGGATCAGGGTGAAAGAACAAAGGATGGATAGTATTCCCGTAATTCACCGCTCATT
>DUHF01000172.1:3601-4878 GCA_013331015.1 Methanoregula sp. | reverse complement strand
CGATGTTATTTAAGAAAAGCCCGATGAGGGCAACGATCCCGGCAATGGCGGCAAGGATCACCTTGTTCCTGTCGAAGGTTGAATAGTCCTCCACCGTGGCGAGGAGCCTCTCAACCGGTGTCCTCTCCTCTTTTGGCGCATGGGCTTTCCACTCCTCTTTGAGTTTGTCAAGATACGGGGAGATGATAAAGTCCGGTGTCGATACCTCGACGAGAGTGTACCGGTCCTCCTCGCCGGCAGCCCCCTCTATCCCGGGGATGATCCCGGTCCAGATCGGCGCCCCGGTACCTGTCGGGGGTTTCCCGTTCAGCGAGGTGTGCGTCTTTTTGATCATCTCGTCAACCATCCCGTCCTGCACGTAGAGCGTGTACCGGATCCACTCTTCGGACTCAACGATCGTGTAGGCAATCCCGGCAAGGTTCTTTACAAGTTTGTCTGCCTTGGCGCGGGGAACGGTGATGATGACTTTTTTCATGGAAATGCCTTACCAGCGTATATCGCGGGGTTGGTATATCAAATACTCTGCCTCACGAGGGTCTGCTTTACGAACAATGTTCTCTTTTGCCCCTTTGCTTACCCCCGTGATTTATGAGTGCCGTGGTTGAGTAAAAAAATCTCACTCCCCTCGGATCAGAGGTTTGTTATCCCTGCGATAATGAGGGCAAAGAGGACAAGGTCGTACATCCCGTGCGAGATCGCGCTCGTTGAGGTGTTGGTGTACTTCCGGAGGATCCCAAAACAGATCCCGACAAGAAGAACACTCAGCAACCCGTCCCAGGCATACTGGTACGCGTGCAGGGAGGTGAAGACAAGGGCTGAGATGAGGATGCCAAAGCGTGGCTGGATAACCCCCCGTACTGAGAGTTCCTCGCCAAGCCCCGCCGAGATGGAGGCAATGACTGCGGCAAGCGGCGTAAACGAGACCAAAAAGAGGTTGTTGACCATGGTCTCGTCGGTTGTCGGGATGCCCCAAGCGGTAAAGAGCATGACCACAGCCTCATCGAAGAACCAGAATATGGTGACGAGTAAGACACCGGACGCGATCCCGATCGCAACCTGCTGCAGGGTGGGCCGGACGAGCCCGAGGCGTTCGAGCGTGCCCCGGATGTCCCGCCTCACAAAGAGCCCGACCAAAAAGAACGACCCGATCACGGCCCAGATGAGGGAGAAGGTGTCGAGTTTCACGGTTGAGCCCGGCTCCTCAAGGCCGATGCCAAGAGCGCTCTGGAGGGCCGGGTCGAGGAACGGGGCGTTGCCGGTGAGGAGGAGCGGGACGA
>DUHF01000172.1:0-3451 GCA_013331015.1 Methanoregula sp. | reverse complement strand
CCGGCTGCGGTTGCCGGCGGGAGCGTGTCAAGATATGCTTCGACTGCGCCCTCATCTTCGGCAAGTGCGGCCACCGGGGCAAGGGTGAGCATAACCGTGACTGCCCAGAGGATAACGAGGATGCAGAGGAGCCAGAGGGTTGCAAGGTGACGCACCCACGGGTGCTCTTCACCGGCATAGGCGAGGAGGGCAAGGATGACAAACGGGGCGACCATGCCGCCGGCGAGAACGAACTCGCCGATATCCCCGGTCAGAATGCCGGTGCCTGAAAGGAAGAGCACGCATAGGAAGAACGCGATGACCGGCAGGACGATGAGAAGGTCCCGGTATCCGCTCTTTTGCAGTTGATCGAACATTCTCACAAGATTGGAAGTCCAGCTATAATGACTTCACGCATATGCCGGAATCTTTGTGGTGCACCATGACCGTGAAAGCCTTTTTACTATCCCGCTCTCCAATAGTACAGTCAAGCGAGAATATCTAAGTGGCCAACAGAGGCGGACTCAAGATTTCATGACCAAGTTTGGCAAAAGAGCGTGTTTTCCCGAACTCAAAGCCTTTTACTATCTCATAACCAATATTATTCGGAGCGAGAATACCCAAGTGGTCAACGGGGATCGACTCAAGATTTGTTGACCAAGTTTGGTAAAAGAGCACATTTTAGAAAAACTCAAAACCTTTTACGTTCCAGAACCAACATTATGCTGAGCGAGAATATCTAAGTGGCCAACAGAGGCGGACTCAAGATCCGTTCCCGCAGGGGTTCGCAGGTTCAACTCCTGCTTCTCGCATTTTTCATGCCATTTGTCATCCCGCGGTTTCCCGTTTTTTTCGAACGGTTATTGAACATTGATGATGGTGGACCGTGAACAGCGCATAGATTATATTCAGGCCACAATAAACCGGAATCCGATAACAACCAGGTACTGCAGATGGAACTCAGCCCGTTCATCCAGGGACTCATCATCGGCCTCACCCTCGCCGTACCGGTGGGGCCCATCTCCCTGCTCTGTATCCGGCGGGCAGTTGCCGATGGCCGGTTGCACGGCATCGTCTCCGGTCTCGGGGTTGCAACAGCAGATTCGTTCTATGCGGCGGTTGCCGTTCTCGGCCTGACCGTGGTGTCGGGATTCATCCTCACCCAGCAGGTCTTCTTCCGGGTGATGGCGGGTCTTGTGCTTATCGGTGTCGGGGCAAAGGTCTTCCTCTCAGTACCAAAAGACCCGGGTGAAAACGGGGGACACGAACCCTATTACCGGAATTACCTCTCGATGCTTGCCATCACGCTTGCCAACCCCCTGACCATCCTCTTCTTCATCGTCGTCCTCCCGGGCTTTGGGATCGTGATCGGCGGGACCTCGCTTTTCACCTCTGCTGAATTCATCCTTGGGATCTTCTCCGGGTCGGTTCTCTGGTGGGTCATCCTCTGTGGCGCCGTTGCCTCCGTCCGCTCCCGTCTCACGGTAAAAAACCTCGGGCTCATCAACCGCATCTCCGGTGTCCTGATCGTCCTTTTTGGGATCGGCACCCTGCTCATGCTGCTGGCAGGCAAGTAACTCCGTTCCAGGGGGGGTGGTCTGAACGGGAGGCGATATCGGCTTTGTTTTCCCGGGCAATAATTATATTTCAATTAACACCAACAATTAAGCACCTGATACGAGTAACGGAGTGAAAGGAGCGGTTGCACTGACAGACAAGAAACCGGGATCAGCACCCCCGGGCGATGAGGTCATCCGGGTCAAACTCCCCCAGAAACGGAACCGGGAGATCTTCGGCAATGCCGAACTGATGATGGGAGCAAACCATATCCGCGTACGCTGTTTTGACGGTGTTACCCGGATGGGCAGGATCAAGGGAAAGATCAAGAAGAAAGTCTGGATCCGCGAGGGGGACATCCTCATTGTAATCCCGTGGAACTTCCAGGACGAGAAATGCGATATCGTGTACCGGTATACCGGCCCGCAGGTGGAATGGCTACGGCGGAATAAGTATCTCTGACCTTTTTTATGGGTTGTGGTGTGACCATCCCTGTTTGTTGAGGGTACGTATCGGGAAGCGCACGCTTTAAAAAAAAAGAAAAAAATGGATTTGCTTTACAGTGACTGAACCGTCACTTCAAACTTTTTTATCACGAGGTATGCGGGCTTTGAAACGTCTGTCCTGAATGAGTAGCATTTGGCAGTTGCCCCCCCAATAAGGCAGGCGGCGGGGGACATTTTCATGGTGTTGATGAAATAATTATTCCACGCTACAGAATAATCATCGGTTGAGGTTCCCGGTTCATATTTTACATAGATAAATGTGCCCGCAGGTAATGGAGATGGCAGGACTTCCACAATTTGGGGTTCCGTATTCATTTTCATCTGCACGGTGCCGATACCGGCGCGTGATAAAGTTTCAGTATTGTTCAGCGCAATGAGCGTGATAACCATCGTGTTGGTCTCTTCATCATAAAACCAGCGGGGTTCTGCGAGCATGACAGAACCGGGTTCTACCCGTTTCCGCATGACAACAGCGCCATTCTGGAGGGAGATATCCGTCTGGGCACTGGTGGACTCGTACCGGAGATCACCTGAACGATAATTCTCAACCCATGGACTTAACGGTCCCGAGTTGCTCTCCCAAATGGTAAAAGTCGGTGCTGTCGGATCGGAGAGCGGGCTGTTCGAAAAGAGGGTCCCGCCCCCGATCTTCAGGGATGTCTCCTTGTACGGCACCATCTTGTACGTGATACTCTTCACATCGTTTTGCAGCACGATCATGTTCTTCTGCATGATCTGCTCGTCGGCACTGGTCTGCTGCTGGAGAAGCATCGGGTACCCGTACAGGGTAACAAGGCCGATTCCCACTATCACCAGAGTGAAAATGAGCATGAATCCCAGTGCTTCGGATACGCCCCAATCATCGGTTCTTTTGCTGAATTGTTCCATTATCAGTACCCCTTTGAACTGTAACTGATCCTCTTCATACCCCGGCTCGAGGTATTGCCCACAACACCCTTGGATGCCCCGATACCGGCAAGAGCAACCTTCGTTGACAGGGAATCGCGATATACCGTTACGTCCTGGTTGACCCCGCTGGCGGCGTCGCCGGAACCAATCTCGATGTAATAGACTTTACCGGCAATATCCGGGGGGATCTCCATCCGGGTGGAGAGCTCCCCGTCACGGGGCGCGATTGCGTATACATCCACGATACGCGTTGATATCCCATTACCGACATCGGTGAAGGCAACGTAACTCAGCCGGTTTGCCGGTCCCTCCATAATCGTGGAATTGACGAGAAGTAACATGACCATAAGCAGGCACATAACGACTCCGCTCACCATCACGTATTCGATCATGTTTGCGACAGCGGTATCGTTGTCAGTAGTAGAGCGAAGTCCAGTTCTCCTCATAGAGCGTCACCCCGTTGTTGTAATGGACCTTCACGATGGTGTAATCATCGGCAG
>DUHF01000038.1:887-3959 GCA_013331015.1 Methanoregula sp. | reverse complement strand
TTTGCCCGCGTGCCCATCGCGCCGACCGATGCCCTGCAATTTGCAGCAAGCCACCCGGATACGGTATCTCCTGCTGCCTGGTCAACATTGCAGACCGTGATCGTTCCCGGCAGTTTCCGGGGCGGCGACTTTTCAAGGAGTGTCTCAATGCACCGCATCATGTCAAGAACCGTCCGGGGCTTTCTCCCGCCGGGAAAATATCCCCTCTCCTGGAGTTCCCGGTGCAGTTCGAGAAGTGTGGGAAGTGACAGGTGCGCCCTGCGGACCGATTCTGTGTTGCCAAAAGCAATTTCCGGGATGTCCTCATGCAGGATCTTTCCGGCAAGCATCAGGATAGCGCGATCGGCCCACGGGTATGCAAGTTCAACATCATGGGTGGAGATGATGATGGTCTTGCCCTCGTGGTTCAGCTCATCGAGCAGCTCCATGATGTCTTCTGATCCCGAGGGATCGAGGCCACTTGTTGGCTCGTCAAAAACCAGTACATCGGGATCCATCGCGAGAACGCCGGCAATTGCCACTCTCTTCTTCTCACCGCCCGAGAGCTGGTGCGGGGGACGGCGCTCGAAACCTTCGAGCCCGACATGGCGCAGCGCCCGCGTAACCGCGAGTTTGACCTCTTCTTCGGAAAACCCAAGATTTATCGGACCGAATGCCACGTCCTGGTATACGGTCGGGGCAATGATCTGCCGGTCGGGATTCTGGAGAACAAATCCGACCCGTTTCCGGAGGACACGGAGTGATGCGGTATCATACCGGACGGGTTCGTTGTCAAAGAGGAGCATTCCCGAATCAGGACGGATCATGCCGTTGAACATGGTCAGGAGCGTGGATTTCCCGGCGCCATTGGGGCCGACAAGGGCAATCTTTTCTTTTTTCCGGATATGAAAACTGATACCGCTGATTGCTTCCATTCCCCGCGGGTAGCGGTAGCGGATATCCCGGGCTTCGAGAATGATGCTGCTCATGGGTTACATTCCTATAAGAGGGTGAAACTTCCGGCTGCCATTACGACAACCGCAGATAACGTAAGAAATGCCACTACTGCAAGGCAGGGTAGTCGTTCCACGGGACGGTTCTCGCCAAGCAGCGCAAATTTCCCTGCATAACACCGGGCATCCATTGCCCGGACCAGATCGTCCCCGGCATCCCAGCTGGCAATGAACGCAGCGCCGCAGAGCGTTGCAAAGGACTGAATTGATTCCCGGTATGTGGAATAGCCAAGGCGCATCACCTGGGCGGAATAAATCTGGACAACCTGGTCAAGGAGAATGAAGATCGTCCGGTAAATGATCATCATAAGGTCGAGAACCGCTTCGGGCATTCGCAACCTTCGGAATACCGAGAAGATATCGGTCATGGGCGTGGTAAGGGCAATAAAGCACATCGCGGACATCCCCCCGAGGACCCGACAGAATACGTACACGCCCTGGTTGATGCTCTCCCTTGTTACTGATAATGAAAGCCACGGCAGGAGATCGCAGTGCCAGAAGACGTCCTGCCCACCGGTGATGAGAATTACCGCGGCGACACTCATCACCGCAAATGAGAGCGGCAGAATGAACAATTCTGCATATGTTCGTGCATCCACCTTCGCAAGGAAGAGGACCGATGCTGCCAGGACAACGGCAATACAGAGCGGCGGGATAAAACTGGAGGACAGGAGGCACAGGATGAGTGCGCCAAGCCCGGCCGTGAGTTTGAGGTATGGATTTACCTCGCGGAGCGCGTTCTTCTGGGCTATATCTTCCAGAAGTTCCTCAAACATACACGTACCTTTTATCCTTCCCCCCGATTATGCTTTCTTCTTCTGCCCCATCCAGTAACCAAACACCCCGCCGACAAGAATCCCGCCTAGTGCAGCCTGCAGGGCAAAGAGGCAGGATTCGATCTCCCCGCTTGGGGGTTCCCACTGGGGGATGAGGGGTTCGAACTCATCTTCAGGAGTATTGCTCAGTTCTGCGACAAGCCCGGATCCCACGGTATCAGATCCGGCAAATTCCGCATCGCCCATGGTCGAACTCGTGTATAAGAAAATTCCACAGAACGCGATGATCGCAATGACCGTCAGGACTTCAAGCGTGTAGTTAAACCGCACCAGCATCACCCCGTGCAGAATTGATCTTATCCTCAGAAAAAATCCTGAGCCGGATGAGGATATCGGGCTTGAGTGCCACAATATACTTGAAGACAAGGGCAAGGACAATTCCTTCGACAATTGCCAGCGGCACCTGGGTTATGGCAAATATTCCCATGAACAGGACAAACGAGCCGACAAAACCCCCGGACTCGGCAGGGTATGCAAGTGCGAGTTCGAGCGATGTCGTAGCGTACGTGAACATATCGGCAAGGGCTGTTGCGAGAAATACGGTAAAGTACATATTCACCGAAGTATCCCTGAGGAGCCGGTAGACGGTATAACCAGCAAGCGGTCCGACAATCCCCATGGATACGATATTTGCCCCGAGGACTGACAGCCCACCATGAGCAAGAAAGAGGCTCTGGAACAGCAGGACTATCGCGCAGATCACGCTGGTAACCCATGGCCCAAACGAGATAGCAGAGAGCCCGGTTCCGGTAGGGTGCGAGCAACTCCCGGTAACCGAGGGCAGTTTCAATGACGAGAGGATGAAAATGAATCCCCCGGTCACTCCCAGAAGCGGGAGCGCCTCGCGATCAGCGGCAAGGACTTTTTTCAGCTGGTACAATCCATAGATCAGGCAGGGGAGAGCAATAATCCACCAGATCAGACACCATTGCCAGGGCAGGAATCCTTCCATAATATGCATGTTGTCACCAAAGATTCATTAATGAAAATTAAATTGTTTTAACACTAAAAATATTGTATAAGCAGGTTTAGCGGATTGCTATTAATAATTTCCGACTTCGCGCGAAATAAGAAAAGATAGATCAGGAGGAACGTGCTTTCCGCTTATCCAGCCATTCCGTAATCTGGCCCATGATCGACAATACTGCCGGCATAATGAAAATTGCGCCCATCAGGGAGAAACCAACCGCAATCAGGGTAGAAATACCAAAGTTACTGATGATGGGGAAGGTTGCAAGGCAGAG
>DUHF01000038.1:0-833 GCA_013331015.1 Methanoregula sp. | reverse complement strand
TGAAGTTCCTCCATCTCTTCAGCGTACCGTTCCATAACAAGAATGGTGTATTGTGAGGCTACACCGATTGTCATTGATCCCAGTGTCGCGGTGAGCGGATTGTACGTAAGGCCGATAATGTACATCATCACTGCATTCCAGCCGACAACAAATATGATTGGGATGATGGGCGAGACGGCATGAAGGTGGCGATAGACCAGGATCAGGAAGGTAAATACAAAGATGAAACCGAGGATGGTCATTGTATCCTTCGATTCCGACATGGCTCCAAGCAGAGTGGTCATCATCTCAAAATTCCCGGCTGGTTCAACCGATATACCAACAGGAGGATCAAGGAATTCGATATCCTTCTTCATCTGTTCCTTTAAGCTGTTCTGCTGGTTCATCGACAGATCCGTAGTACTGAATCGTATAATCCCGCACATCGGGTCGCTGAGGACCGACTCCCGGGTAACTTCCGGGATTTTTTCAAGCACGGCATCGAGATTTGCCTGGGTCTCGGGCATCACGCCATCGTTATACTGGAGAATGTACGAAACGATGCTGGTAGCACCGGTTATTTCCGGATGATGGGTCAGCTCGTAATCCTGGAACTCCTTTATCCAGATTACGGTATTGAGGTCGGTTACGCGTGAACCCTGTACGAGCAGATCAGCAGTACTGGTTGCTCCAATGACACGGGTAACCTTGTCAATATTGATCTTGGCCTGCATATCCGAAGGAACAAATGCATTTTCGCTCGACTCAACCGGGATTGTAGGATCGATCTGGAACCCGATAAGGGCAATTAAACCTGCAAGGAGAAGGACCGGTATCGGATTCTTTGCAATCCT
>DUHF01000322.1 GCA_013331015.1 Methanoregula sp. | reverse complement strand
CGCACCACTCCATCCTCAACAACGGTTATATTATCGGGGAGGGCATGGGATTTAGCGAGAAAGACCGGCTCTGCATCCCCGTTCCGTTCTACCACTGCTTCGGCATGGTGCTCAGTAACCTTGCCTGCCTCACCCACGGATCGACCATGGTCATCCCCGCCCCGGCTTTCGATCCCGAAGAGGTGTTGAAGACCATCGAGAAGGAGCGCTGCACCGCTGTCCACGGCGTCCCCACGATGTTCATCGCAGAACTTGCCCACCCGGACTTTGGCAAGTACAACTTAAGTACCCTCCGCACCGGCATCATGGCCGGCTCCCCCTGCCCCATCGAGGTCATGAGGGAGGTCAACCAGAAGATGCACATGAGCGAGATCGTGATCGTGTACGGGCAGACCGAGACCGCCCCCGGGGTCACCATGACAACCACGAAGGATCCGGTAGAACGCCGCGTGACCACCGTGGGCAGGGCATTTCCCCACACCGAGCTCAAGATCGTTGATCCCGCGACCGGCAAGATCGTGCCCCACGGCGGCGTGGGGGAGATCTGCGCCCGGGGTTACTGTGTCATGAAGTGTTACTACAACAACCCGTCTGCCACCCAGGCAACCCTTGACAAGGACCACTGGAACCACACCGGCGATCTCGGCACCATGGACCCGGAAGGGTACTTCAAGATTGTCGGGCGCTTAAAGGACATGGTCATCCGTGGCGGCGAGAACATCTATCCCCGGGAGATCGAGGAGTTCTTACACCATCACGAGAAGATCGCTGACGTGTACGTGGTCGGGGTCCCGGATGTAAAGTATGGCGAGGAACTCTGCGCCTGGGTGAAGATGAAAGAGGGCCAGACCATGACCGAGCAGGAGGTCAAAGACTTCTGCAACGGGAAGATCGCCCGGTTCAAGATCCCGCGGTACGTGATGTTTGTAACAGAGTTCCCCATCACCATCTCCGGAAAGATCCAGAAGTTTAAGATGCGCGAGGAGTCCATCAAGTTCCTTGGTCTCGAGGATGCATCGAAGATCCAGACCGCGTAACGCGGAACAGGCAGCCCCATACTTTTTTTAACCTTTGCTGATCCCGGCAGCCGGCCGCATGCCGAGAATGAAACCGGTGAGTGCCAGCAGGATAAACCCGAACTGCGAGGCATTGATCATAGAGACGTCAAAGAGCGCTGCAAGCGAGAGTTCCACGGCATCGATAATGGTATAGAGCAGCAGGAAGAAGAGCCCGGCAAAGAACTCTGTTCTCTTCCACTGCACCGCAAGCACGATGGCGCAGAATGCGACCAGCACATTCAGGTATTCAAACAGGACAAGGGCAAGCTCGGGAATTGTCAGCGGCATACATCATACCTCAAGGGGGTATTGGTACCCGCCCCCTATTTAAAACCGGGGATGCGATGGGTGCTGACTGGATTGAACCATGACAAAAAAGGGAGGGGCGCGGCCCGGTAACCGTTACAGGAGCCCGAACCAGACCACATACGAGATAGCAATCATGACAATGAGGATAAGAACCAGGATCTTGTACCAGCACGAAGTGCAGATCCCAGCCGGGCCATGGTCCCCACCATCAGGGGCTGCACCGGAACAGACCCGGCAGGTTCTGCCTCCTTCAGGGCCGTGCTTTTCAAACGCTTCGTGCTGGTGAGTCATAGCAGGAGCATCTCTCTTTTTGGTAATAAACCGTATCGGTTTTTACCCGCGGGGTTACCGGAACGGCAACGGGTAACCCATCACGGGGATGTTTTGGCAAACAACAGTATCCTCACGGCCTGAGCAGCGTGAACCGGAAGACAACACCCCTGCCCGGCTCACCTGGCACCCGGTCTTCAACACGGATACTGCCGCCATATCGCTCGATGAGCGTCTTGCAGATATAAAGCCCGAGTCCCTTGCCGCTCACCGTGGTATCACCGCGCTGGAACCGGTCAAAAACACCCTGTTTCAGGTAATCCGGAATACCCGGGCCGGAATCGGCAATCGTCACCACGGCTTTTGTCTCTTTCTCTTCAACACGGATCACGATCTCCGGATCTTTTCCCCCGTACTTGATCGCATTCCCGATGAGATTGTAAAAGACTGACGAGAGCATCTCGTCGGCAAGAACGGTTGCCGTGCTCCCGTCATAATCAATGGGTATGCCGGAGAACTGGGCGATCTCCCCCTTGATGATTGCTGATATCTGGAGAGGAATCCGGTTCACGCCGCCATCCTGGATCTTCCGGAGGGTGGAGATGTTTTTGATGATATCGTCGCTCTTTTCTAAGGATCTCACCAGGTTTCTGGTCAGGTCCGTTGCGGGATCAGCCGACCGGGCTTCCAGCAGCCGGCCATAGTTGAGACTTGCCGTGTTGATGTTGTTGATGTCATGGGTCAGGATGTCGAGATAGAGGTTCGCGTCCTCGTGGAGCCGGTGGAGTTCGAGATCCAGCCGCTTCTTTTCCGTGATATCCACAAAGGTGAGCACCGCGTGGTTGCCCGAGATCTTCCTGCCGACAACGACTGCTGCCCATTCCGTACCATCGCACCGATGGAGGGTTGTCTCGATCGATTGTGACGTGCACGAGGACTGGAGGGAGAGGATGATCCGGGACGGATCTTTGATGAACATTTCAAGAGACTGGGGTTCAGGTACGGATGCCGGCATGCAGATGGCATGCCGGAAGCGCTGGTTCATCTCGGTGATGTGCCGGGTTGTGAGATCCACTACCGCCACCCCGTTCTCGGTGTTGTCGAAGATCGCGTGATACTTCCGTTTCTCAAGCAGGAGGAAGTGGGTGAGGTAGGAGACGGTCAGGGCAATCGCGATAAGGAGGATCGCCTGGAGCCCGGCAGCAAAGATATCATCGTGACCGGGATACCGGAACAGGACAACGACAGCAAAGAAGAACATCGAGATGAGATAGACGACCAGCACACCCCTGCGCCGGTAGAAATACGCAAACAGGATCGCCGGGATGACATAGAGCGCTCCGATCACGTGAGGGGTGATACCGCCCATGAGCAGGACGACCGTGGTTGCCATCAGGACAAACGAGAAGAGGATCAGGCAGGCCTTCCAGTAGGCGGCCGCGATGCCGAAGGGCTCCTCGGGGACATCGTAGATGTCCGCAAACGGATCATATCCTGCGGGGTGTTCCCCGGGCATGGTATCCTTCATGATAGTGTACGAGCCTATGAGGGGGGCAGGTTGAAAAATGTTGTGGGATCGAATAAGGGCACAATCCCGCCCGCAGGAACAATTCAGGGATCGGGGGTTTTGCTGCCGGCCCGGAGTTTCCCGATCCTTTTGAAGACGCGTGCCCTAGCTTCTGCGGTTGCCACCTCATCGCGTTCCAGCGCAAGGGTGAGAATGTCACCTTCGCGACATCCCGCCGGGAGGCTGCCTGCGGGGATACTGATCCGCACGGTCTCGTCCTCACGCCCGATAAGGATCGCAATGCCGCTCTCGATCCGGTCAACAGAGACCTGCATGGAGATCAGCCCTCCCGGTACTGGTCGATGATGGTTCCGCTTCCGTCCTTAAGGACCGCTTCGTCACCGGTGTTGGCAAAGACCGGGGCGGTCTTTCCCATGAAGAGCGCCGTATCGTTCATCATCCCGCTGCCAGCATGGACGGTCACCTGTTCGCCGGGCATGAGAAGGAATGCCGGGAAGATATAGAGGTCGCGGGTATCGGCATCCGAGAGTGTAAAGCCGGCAAGGAGAACGATATCCCCGCCGGTGTTGGTGAGCCTTACCCACTCGCCGTTCAGGTTCTGCCGGTCATCGCCCGGGGCATCGAACTGCACCGCACTGATCCGGACGGATGACGCGTTCCCGATCTGGACCTGAGGAAGCGTAACCGGGGGGACCGGGACGGTCACGTTCTCCGGAACCGCGGGGAGGGTGAATGGCAGGGATGTACCGGTCGTGGCCGCCTGCGGGGAGGTGGGGGGTTGGATCGCCGTTGCGCTGGTTGCCGGAGCCGGGGTGGCACCGGCAGGTGCAACCGTCGGGAGCCGCCAGATATCGTCCCCCGCAGATTCGGTCATGACCGAGAAGGTCTCCCCGTTGCTCGTCACAAGAACCGTTCCGACCTCGTCCGTGCGGAAGATGGCCGTTCCCGCCCGGGCGAGCCGTTCAAGGGTCTCCCGGTGCGGGTGGCCGTACGAGTTGCCGGCGCCGGTGGAGATGACCGCAATCTCCGGGCTGACGCGGGAGAGGAAGGCTGATGAACCCGAACCGGAACTGCCATGGTGCCCGACCTTGAGAACCTGAGCGTCGAGCGGGTAGCCGCTCTTTACCATCACATCCTCGGCAGCAGTCGTGGCGTCGCCCGTGAAGAGAAGGTTTGCGGTGCCGTACGAGACCTTGAGAACAATGCTGTTGGTGTTGAGATCCTCGCCGATCCGGTTCTCCGGGGGCGAGAGGACGAGGATGCGGAGGGATGGGTCGAGGTCGATGGTCTGGCCCTGTTCTGCGACAAGGTAGGGGATGTTCGAATTATCCACGGTTTCCAGGAACCGTTCGTACAGGACTGAGGTGGAAGGCATACCCGAATCGAGCACCTTTGCAACCGGAAAAGCTGCGAGAAGATCCTGCATCCCGCCGATGTGATCGGCATGCGGGTGGGTGGCAACGAGAAGATCGATCTTCCGGACCCCGAGCCGCTTCAGGGCAGAGACAACCGTACCGCCCTGGTCCGTATCGCCGGCATCGATGACGATAACCCGGTCTTTGAAGAGAATGATCGAAGAGTCGCCCTGCCCGACATCGAGGAAGTAGGCCCGCAGGTCACCGGTTGTTCCCTGCCGGAGGGAAGAGTGGGAATTGATATCGATGATGCCGCTGAATACGGCCGTGCCGAGCAGTGCAAGGATCAGGATGCAGATCGGGATGACCGCTGCCCGTGATGAGCCCTTCCGCTTCATGCTGCGGTCACGCGGGGGCATCCTGTGACCGCTTCACGAGATTATTGGCTGCCTCTGCTGCGCCGGTAAGGATCTCCATCTCGCCTGGGATCTCGCGTTCGAGCATGAGCACCGCGCCGTTGCAGATGGTGGTCTCGACCGCACTGCCCGAGCAGGAGTAGATGAGGTTCGAGGCAGGGTTATGAAGCGGGGTGTTGCAGGACGTTTTTGTACTGATGAGGATCAGGTCGGCCGGGGCACCAACGGCCAGTTTCCCGGTCGGGAGTGCCAGCGCCTTTGCCCCGTTGGTGGCTGCCATGAGAAGCGCATCGGGCGCCGGCAGGATGGTCGGGTCGTTCCAGAAGAACTTCTGGAGGAGGGCTGCGGTCTTTGCCTCTTCGAACATATCGAGGTTATTATTGGAGGCACAGCCGTCCGTGCCAAGGCAGGGGTTTGCCCCGGCACGGGAAAGCCAGGGGTAGGGCATTGCCCGGTGGGTGGCAAGTTTCATGTTGCTCGACGGGTTATGCGAGGCAGAGACTCCGCGTTTTCCAAGCAGCGTGCATTCGGCTTCGTCCAGCCAGCAGCAGTGGGCGGCAACCGTGCGGGGGGTTAAGATGCCGCAGTCGTCAAGATAGGGGGCAGGGAGTTTGCCGTGCTGGGTAACACAGTCGGTCACCTCCTTTTCGGTCTCAGAGAGATGGATATGGATGCCGATCTTCTCCTGTGCGGCATACTCCGCGCACCATTTCAGGCCATCGGGGGATA
>DUHF01000234.1:1966-4706 GCA_013331015.1 Methanoregula sp. | reverse complement strand
TTGGAGGAGGCGATGATATCGTCAATGCGGAGGATCATGACTGCCGCTTCAGCAGCGCTTGAGATGGCCTGTGTCTTGACCCGGAGGGGCTCGACAACGCCTGCCTTGAGCATGTCGGCGGGTTTTCCGGCCATGATGTCAAGGCCGAAGTTCTTCTTCCCTGCCCCGTGGGCTGCCTTGAGGGCAACGAGCATGTCGATGGCGTCAAGTCCCGAGTTCTCGGCAAGGGTCCGGGGGATGACTTCCAGTGCGCCGGCAAACGACTCGATGGCAAGCTGTGCCCTGCCGCCTTCCGTTGCCGCGTATTCGCGGAGACGGAGGGCAAGTTCAGTCTCGGGTGCACCGCCGCCCGGAACAACCTTTTTGCTGCGGACAACAACGCTCACGACCATGAGGGCATCGTGGACGGCCCGTTCGAGTTCATCGACAACGTGCTCCGTCCCGCCCCGGATGATGATGGAGACGGCTTTTGGGTTTTTGCACTTCGAGATATAGATCATCTCGTCGTTGGCTATGGTCTTCTCCTCAACAAGACCTGCCGTTCCCAGGTCCTTTGCGCGGATCTCGTCAAGATTGTTGACAACCGCGCCTCCCGTTGCCCGGGCAAGGTTCTCGATATCGCTCTTCTTGACCCGGCGGACGGCGAGGATACCGGCTTTGGTGAGATAGTGCTGTGCAACATCATCGATGCCTTTTGCGCAGAAGAGGACGTTTGCCTTGCTGGCAATGACCTTGTCCACCATCGTGTGGACCATCTGCTCTTCACCATCAAGGAATGCCTGCGCCTGCCCGGGAGTTGAGATGTTGATCTTGGCGTTCACTTCGGTCTTCTTGAACTCGAGCGCGGTGTTGAGGAGCAGGATCTTTGCATTCGTGACAGACTTTGGCATATTCGGGTGCGCACGTTCCTTTGCGATGACCATGCCCTCGATAAGGGAAGAGTCGTCCACGGAACCGCCGACCTTCTTCTCGACGTTGATGTGCGCAAGATCGGCATTGCCTTCCTCATCGGTCACAAATGCTATTGCCCTTACGACAATATCGCAGAGGAGATCCTTTGAGACCTCCGAGTTCTTGCCGGTCAGTGCGGTCTCTGCGATCTTCTTGAGCATCGCCGTATCGTTTGCCTTGATCGTGACGGCATACCCATTGAGCAGTTCGACTGCCTTTCTCGCGGCCATGCGATATCCCTCTGCAATGATGGTGGGGTGGACGCCCTGCACGATAAGTCGCCCTGCGTTCTCGATGAGCTCGCCGCCAATCACGACTGCGGTGGTGGTGCCGTCACCGACTTCAGCATCCTGCGTCTTTGCGACTTCGACCATCATCTTGGCGGCCGGGTGCTCGATATCGAGCTCTTTTAGGATGGTGACGCCATCATTGGTGACGGTTATATCGCCAAGTCCGTCGATGAGCATCTTGTCCATCCCTTTGGGGCCAAGCGTTGACCTGACCGTGGCAGCAACTGCTTTTGCTGCGGCAAAATTGCTGTCCTGGGCTTCCTGGCCCCGGTTCTGGGTAGTTCCTTCCTTGAAGATGATTATGGGTTGTCCCCCGAGTTGTTGTGCCATGGTATACCTCATCAGATACTTCGTTATTGGTTGGTCCCCCGTCAGCCTGAACCGGTGAAGATAGCCGGGCCGCGATCGCGGCAGGCAGCGCGGATACCGGCTCCCGGCAAAACACCCGTTATCATCCCTGTCGGGACGGCTGGCGGCGGACCTTGTTACCAGACGATAAGTTAGGTGGATCGCCATCGGTTTTATGTGTATTCCTTCATGCGGGTTTTTTATCTATTCCACCTTCCCAAAAACTATCCGTATGATACCGGAGTCCTGTGCCTTTTTCCCCATGTTGCTGATAACCCTGAACGGGACCGGACCCGGTGGAGAAAAATGGGTGCAGGCACACTATTTCATTTAAAAAAACAGAGAAGTCTGATGATGCACCAACTCCCGGTATCCACTGTACGGCTGGAACTCGTTCCCGCCACGCTCCCGATCCTCACCTGCGACCTTCACCACGATGCTGCCGGGCTGGGCAGGCTTCTCAATGCGACGGTCCCGGCATCCTGGCCCCCGTCGCTCCTTGATGATGATGCCCTTGCCCACTTTGTGGCGCTTCTCTTGGAGGGATCGGATCCGTTCTTCTGCTCCTGGTACTGGATTCGTTCTGGTGTGGGAGGTGCTGACCGTGTACTCATCGGAAGTGGCGGGATTGCCACAAAGGAGGGATCTGACGATACGGTGATGATCGGGTACTCGGTACTGGAGGAGTTCCAGGATCTGGGGTATGCAACCGAAGCGGTCCGGCACCTGATTCCTGCAATCTTTTCTGACCCGGCTATCCGCCGAATCGTTGCTACTACGTATCCTGAGCTCAAAGCCTCGATACGGGTGCTGGAGAATTGTGGTTTTCTCCCGGCCGGCCCAACCGGAGGGTGCACCGGAATGGAAGAGGGAACGGTCATGATGGTGCGGGAGCGGGACACGACAGAAATGGCTGGATTACGGTAATGCCACGATGACTTAAAAGGGAGATCCGTCACCCGCCATGGATGCGGGCGGCAAGGTACCGTCTCTCTTCTTCGCGTGCCCGTTCTTCCCATGCACTGACCGTTGTATTGCAGGTCTCAAATCGCGGGTTGCAGGCAATGCTCGTCACTCCTTCATTGAGGCCGGCCACCGTGTTACCCCCGGTAAAGGTTCCGTTCAGGTATTGGCCAATTCCGGAATATACC
>DUHF01000234.1:0-1936 GCA_013331015.1 Methanoregula sp. | reverse complement strand
TGGGTCTGGTCTGAATCGACCCCGATGATGTACCGCCCCGGCGCCTTCTTTGCTTCGCTGATTGCACCGGTGCCCGAGAATCCTGCAACGGTAAAGATCACATCAGTCCCGTTAAGGTACATCCCGCGGGCGATCTCCGCAGCCCGGGCCGGGTCGGAGAACCCCCTCTCCGACTCCGTGCTCACGTACGCGACCTCGATTTTCACCGAAGGGTCAGCAGCCCGTGCCCCCTCGATATAGCCCTGGCGGAACGCATCGAGCAACCCGGATTCCGCCCCGAGGATGATGCCAACTTTCTGACTCTTCGTTGTTGATGCTGCAAGGACGCCGGCAAGATAACTCTCACCGTACGAGGTGATCTCGTACGCCTGAGTATTTGGTGACCCGATGCCCGACTGGTCGATGGCAAGGAACCGGGTATCCGGGTTCTCTTCTGCGAGCTGCCATGTATCGGTGGCATAGGTATACCCGACCGTGATGACAAGCCCGGGCTTCTCCCTGCCGGGGTTTTTCAGCCTTCCGGACAGGTCAGAGCGATCAAGAGTTGTAAACTCGCGTTTGACAAACGGCATCGCTTCCTGTGCGGCAAACAGGCCACGGTACGCGCTGTCCGTGTACGACTGGTCCCCTTTCTCCGACCCGTAAATGACGTAGACCATCGGGAGGTCTTGATCCGGTGACAGGGTGGTGACCATGAATGCCAGCAGGAGAATGAGCAGGGCAGCTGCTGCGGCTGCGACAAGGAGACGGTCACGGTTCATGGCTGGAGGAACCTCCGCACGGGAAGATCGATACTCCCGAAATTTTCCGTATTCAGCATCCGGACATGCGAGCCGGTCACCCTCTCGTAGGTTGTTACATACAGTTCCCTGAACGTGATATCGGGATCTGCCCGGATCGCGCTTAAGGTGCTTGACGTGAACTCGTCGGAAAGCCACTGCCGGATATCGAGGTCATAGACGGCCCCAAGCGAGGGTTCGCCTGCAGCAGCTCCGGTGAAGTACAGGAGGCCCTTTGCCGTGGCATTTGTGGCAATACTCTCCCCAAAGCAGGTGTCCACGAAGAAGACGATCTGCCGGTACTTCCCATCCTTGTACATCGTGTCCGTGATCCCGGTAAAATCGCCGGTGGTCAGGGGGGGCGATCCGCCTGAGAAGACGATCCCGCCGGGGATGCCGTGGCTTGCGATATAGACAAAGACATCGGTGCCGGGCGTTCCGTCAAGGACCACCGGGATCTCATCCGTCGGTTCTCCCAAAAGAACCTGCCGGAACGTGGCAGAAGTCACCTGGTCACCGGTATAATCCACTTCTGCCCTGGCCCGGAGATTTTCTCCTTTTGGTATATTGTGGATGTCACCCCGCAGGGGGTTCTCTTTTGCGTGAGGAACATCATCGTAGATCATCAGGATGATGTGATCGTCCGCAACGCCGTTCTCCCGGAGCATCGAATAGACGGCAAGAGCATCGGACTGGTGCCGGTAATTCCTCCAGCCCTGCGACGGGCCCACAATGACTGCCCGGAAATCCGTTCGATCCTGGGGAGGTTCGAAGTGTACCTGGCTGCTTTTTGGGAGCGTCATGAGGGTTCCCGAGGCACGGGTACGGGAGACCGACTCCCCGCTGGCACCGGCTGTTGCGGACTTTGCCGAACCCAGCACGCCAAGGGTACGGAATGTGCTATCCTCAATGACCCAGTGGGAATAGTACGTTGCCAGCGGGTCCACACCATATTCCAGATCGAAATCGAGCGGTCCGCTTGCACCGCTGATGGAAGGGGTAGTGCCGGCCCGGATCCCAAGGATGGCCTCGTGCACTTCCTGTGCATCCCAGCCTTTCTGCGTGCCGGACCCGTAAACCACGGCCCGGATCGAGTCAGCCGGTGATTCAAAAAGCACCGTATCCTGCCGTGCAGTGGTATATGCTGCAAGAAGAAG
>DUHF01000017.1:5415-7376 GCA_013331015.1 Methanoregula sp. | reverse complement strand
AGTCATATCAATCGTTACATCTCCGGTACGATGGGAGACCATAAAAAACCGGGGATTTTTAAAAGATTTGTTGGTTCAATACGGGGGATACCGCACGGTTATATCCGGGCTGGCTGGTCCGATGTCTCCTGCTGCCGTTTTTTTTGGTGTGATTCAGGTTTTTAAAAATCACCCTCATTTTGAGATCTGGCTTTGTTTTATCCCGTCCACCCATCCCGCCGGCTGGTGGGGTGCGGGGTAGTATCCCGGAATTGGCTCGCCAGATACGGTGAAGTATCCCCCGATCCTGACCGGTGGTGATGAGAAGGATTGCAGATCCGCAGCAAGGAATGCATTGATCAGGAGCGATACCACAAGGATTGCTGTCACAACCACGACCAGAACTTTTAGGGATTCTTTGTCCATGGACATCACCTCTATGATGAGGATCATATTCTGTCCCGGTACATAAAATCATCCCTTTCTTTTGGATATGCGCCCTGAATACCGGCTTTCGTGAAAAAAAAGAGAAATGAGGGGTCCGCCCGGTAATAAAAGGGTGAACTTAAGCGGAATCTGCCACTTCGATCCTGATGATCTCAGAATGCATCGATGCGATGAGCGAGTGGAGTTCCGCGTTCTGTGCCTTACGCACCTGCTCGATCTCTTCCTTGATCCGGGCAATCGCCTCATTCTGGGAATTGCCATGACCACGAGCACCCGGGACCTCGATGCAGCGTGCGGTGAACCCGCCGCGCTCGTGGGCCTCGGTTATGATGGTGTAGTGCATGATTGTACAAAAAAGCTGTAACGATTTACATAGTTTCTGGTCAGAATGGGAAAAAAACGGGAAATTCTCACGCGGTTTCCTGATCCCGAATCAGCGCTTTGCGCGCTTCATAATGCCTGAGGTGCTCCCGGACCCCCACCTCAAACTCCCGGGGATGGAGATGGAATTCCCGGGACACGAGCAGCATACGGGCTGCATCCCCGATGGCTTTGTGGGGTTTGATGATATACCGGAATTTTTCCGGGATCGGGTACTGGAAATGCATTGAGGTTACTGCATCATACCTGAGACAAAATCCGATGACAAGCGACATCCGGTCAAGGGAGACGTCCTCTTTTAAGGTATATTCATGACGGATCTCGCTCTGGAGATCCCGGATGAGAAAACCGCCCGTATTGACCCGTGCCCGCTGGAAGGTTTCCATCTCGCGCCTGCGGGCGAAGAAGGCAAGGGTGTCGATGTTTTTGTGGTTGAGCGCCTGCATGAACGCCCGGATATCTGCATGGGCATCGGCAATGGCCTTGCGGGCCCGGCGTGAACCTTCGGAATCGAGCCGGAATTTACGGTCATCCGGCAGCGTCTCGCCGGGACGGGTGAGGTTGAAGACCCGGCGGTGCCCGTCCACCCGTTTCCCGACATCATCGGTGACGTTCTTCCAGAGCTCGACCTCGACATCATGAGAAAAGGCCCTGCCGGCAAATTCAACCGTATCCGAAACCGGATCATGCAGGACAACGCCTATCTCGGTGGGGATCTGTATACCCTGCCGGGTTCCGCGGATACCGGCAAATTCCATATCGATATAAGCAGTCAGGGGGGATGACAATTTCATCACAACCTCTCAATTTTTGGCTTGTTTGTCCCTTTCCTTCCTCTTGAGATATCCGGGAGAGGGCGATTATGCAACAGGCTGGATCGCCCGTGAAATAAAAATATCTCTGCATTGATGATCGTTGCCCGGCCATACTCGGAAAACCCCTGCTCCACGCCGTCAGCCTCTCACCAGATCTTCACCTGCTGGTGCTATAGTATTTCGCTCTTCATACGTCAAAAATCTCAGGTATCCTCTGGATCTGCACGGGAAGAGAATTACTGGTATCAGAGAAGGTGACGGATGGCTATGACGGTGATATCCGGCTGCGTCATGGTAATAACCAGTGACCGACAGGAACCTCTTCAGCGCGTGGAATGC
>DUHF01000017.1:0-5409 GCA_013331015.1 Methanoregula sp. | reverse complement strand
GAAAAAAATTAGATGTATGGGTTGCGGAGCGCCTTGCCCACACCGAAGGTTGCACGACCCTCAAGGGTCTTCTTGTTCTTCGTGATCTTCTCGTTTGCGAGCTTGGTCACGAGTTCAAGACCGGGCTTGACCTTCTCGATGGGCTGGGTCTCGAAGCACCCTGCTGCCATTGCCTTGCCCCAGACCGAGTCTCCGATCTTGGACCTGACCATGACGGTTGACCAGCCATCGGGGCTGCCAACGGAACCTGTCGAGACGTCTGCAAGGTTTGCAACATAGTCAAGACAGACGTGGCAGCCGGGCTGCTCGTACTTGTGGGTGATCTTGAGCGGCAGCTGGACGACCTGTCCGCGCTTGCCGTATACCCAGAACTTGCCCTTGCCGATCTCCATCTTCTTGACAGACTCCATCTTCATGGCTGCGTGGTCTTCCACGAGCTGAAGGATACTCTGGTAGGGGAAGTTCTCCATGCAGAAGATACCGACTGCGAGTGCAATGCTTGCACCGACGTTGCGCATCCCAACCGGGTACAGCTGTGCCTTACGGACAGCCTGCATCTGGCACGGGGTGCCTACGATACCGACCTTGTCGAGACCGAAGCTGCGGGTTGCCTCCTTGAGTAAGGAAACGTTGGGGCTGATGTTGTACTTGGTTCCTGCTGCTGCGAGGAGCTCAGCCTTGGTGTTCACGATCGCCGGGATAGGTCTCCACGGTTCGATCATATCAAAGTTCGAGCTGTCCTGCATACACTTGGACGGGTACTTTGCTGCGAATTCTTTGTTCGCTGCAACGATTGCGCCATCAATGATGCCCTCTTCGAGGGCAAATGCGAACAACTGGGTGACGATACCGCCATCCTGGGCGTGCTTGAGAAGCTCCTTGTCGGTGCTTCGGGCTGAGACGCATGATTTGTAATTTCCGAGTTCTGCTCCCATTTCAATCACCTTCACTGGAGTGCCGCCATTATGGCCTCGTTGATCGCCTCGTACTGGCTGATGACATCCGTGTTGAAGAACCCTCTCGGGCACTGCGCAGAGCAGGCACCGCACTTGATGCAAAGGTCACGCTCAACATTGGGCTTGCCATATTCCATGGTGATTGCACGGACGGGGCATGAGGCTGCGCAGCTGCCGCATCCCATGCAGAGGCCCTGGTTGATAACATCAACAATAAGGTCGCAACCACATGCTTCGTTCTTTGCTGCAAGTTTCATCAGGGGTGTCAGGAACGCGGTTGCAAGGTCCTTCTGTTCCTTGGTGCCCTTGAGGAGCAGATATGCCATAACTGCAACGTTCCTGATCAGTTCAGGTGTTGGTGCGCATCCGGGGATGTACACGTCGACCTTGATCAGGTCCCCGATCGGCAGGTATGACTCGTGCTGCGGCTGGTTCTGCTGACCGCCGCGGGTAAACCGGGTGATGTTGCCGTAACAGGCGCAGCCGCCGAGGGCGACCACGATTGCGGACTTCTCACGGGTTTCCTTGATCTCTTCTACTGCGAGTTTGTCGTTGATACAAACTGAACCCTCAACGAACGATACATCGACCTGCTGGATGTGCCTTGCGTCTGCAAGTGTTGGCATGTATTTCAGGTCGACATACTTGTCGAGGAGCGTTAATAATCCGGCATAGTTGTCTGCTAATGCCACAGTACAACCGGTACACCCACTCAGGTGCGTGTATCCTACGGTAATTTTGTCTGCCACAGGCTTAACCTCCTTTTTAGTTTCTGTTGATTTTGATGCTGCGTCAGCACTTTTCGGTGCAGCCGCAGGTTTCTGCGGTGCCGTTGGGCTGGCGCTCTTCTTTCCGAAGATCCACTCGAGAAAACTCATTTTCCACCCCTATCATATCCAGTATAACCCGAATCGTTTTCGGCATCGCTTTCTGAATTTCTTCAGAAAGTCCGATCTCAAACTCAGGGGCTGTTACCCTTGCTGGCTGGACCCCGATGATCGTAATCTCGATCTGGTCCTTGATCCGCTGGAGCGGTTCGGCAAGATCCCACGAGTGGGCGTCTTTGTACGCACCCGGTGGTAAATCCTCGGGCCTGAGCTTGGTAATCTGCCCGGGCTCCGCACCAAAGTCCGCAATATCGACGATGATGAGTCTCTTGGTCACTTCCGGGTCAAGCATCGTAAAAATAAAGTGCGGGCCGCCAAGGCCTGCATCTATTAATGTGATATTGTCGGGAAGCGAGAGTTTCTGCATCTCTTCGATTATCGCCGGGCCTAAACCGTCATCGGCAAACAGGGGGTTTCCACACCCTGCAATCACGATCTCCGAATACAGCATCGCGGGTAACTCACTGGATGAGCTTCTGGGCAATGATCTTCTTGTCCTCATCCACGACGATCATGTGGGTTGCACATGAAACACACGGGTCGTACCCGCGCATGATGACCTCGGCAAGCTGCCACGGCGCACCCTCGAGTGCCTTGCTGCAGGTTGCGAAGTTCCAGGTGGTCGGGACGAGCATGCTGAAGTACTGGACCTTCCAGTCCTTGACACGAGCCATGTGGACATCGGTTCCACGGGGGGCTTCGTTGGATGCCCAGCCGAGGGTTCCATCGCCGTCGGGGATGTAGTCTGCAACGACCTTTCCGTTGGGGTTGAGCTCGTCGATGCAGTCGATCATCTCGTACAGGCAGTCCTGGTATTCCATCTGGCGGGCGACCTGCTGGCCGATAGTACCCTTCTCGTCAAAGCCGCGGTAGACCGCGAGACGTGCACGGGGACCGACTTCGATGGGCTGGCCGTCATACATCGGGATACCGGTGCAGGCTTCCATCTGGGGGTTGGTCTTGGTGCCCATCTTGGTGGTGCCACCGATCGGGTACTTGGGCTCTTCGAGCGTGACTTCCATCTCGCCCATGTACCAGTCGTACGGGCGTGCTTCCTTGAACCGGCGGATGTCCCAGCTGGGGCACTCGTCCATGCTGGAGCTGCCGTAGAATGCATGGGTTGCAAGGTAGCCCTGGTCGTGGTACCCAAGGGTCTTGGGCAGCGGAACTTTCATGCCGCCGACATCAACAAAGTCGCGCTTCTGGTAGTTGCGCAGGACCGCGATCATGAACTCGGACTGAGCATGGGCAAGGGTAACACCCTCCTTTGCAAGGTCGTACATCTTGGTCTTTGCCTGCTCGGAGCAGTTACGGTACATACCACCAATACGGGGGTTGCTCGGGTGGATCGCTTCGCCGCCGGCAATCTGACCGATGGTCTGGCCAATCTCACGCAGGCGCTGGATGCGCTTTGCAACTGAACGGACCGGTTCTTCTGCGGTGAACGGGTTGATCTTGGTCTCCGTTCCTGGAATGTACAGGTCGGGCAGCGTCAGGATGTTGTGCAGTGCATGGCTGTGAAGCCGGTTTGCGAGCTGCAGGATGTGACGGAGCATCTTTGCATCATTCGGTATTTCGCACTTGATGGATGCTTCCATCGCTTCGGTCGCAGCCAGGCAGTGGGCAATCGGACAGATACCACATACACGGGATGCGATCTTGGGAACCTGCTCGGGCGTCTTTCCGACGGCAAGCTTCTCGACACCCCTGACCGGGGTGATCGAACACCAGTTTCCGGTCTCGATGATGCCCTGGTCGTTGACCTTAAGCACCAGCTTGGAGTGACCCTCATGTCTTGTGGTTGGGGAAATCTCTACAACTTTCGACAATATTATCGCCTCATTTTATGTTGAGTTGTTCAAATTACTGTACAAAATTACTCTATACATCTCTCATCTCTAGAGACTAATTGAGCGTACAAAGTACGTTCAACCTTATGTTACACGAAGCCTGTTATAACCTTTATGACTTGATTCCGCCTGATAAAAAAAGCCATTTTATGTGTTTGTTTGCAGTTTTCACCCCGTATTGGGGGTTTTTAACAGGTGATACCATAAAATAAGAAGCAAAGAAAAATATTGACTACCTGCTATTTTAAAAAATATTTTACTCTTGTATTCTCTCAATTATGCGCCGTTTTTATTTTCGGCGCTCAGTTCATCGACCAATTCAGCAATGGTGGCCTGCCGTTCGGCATAGGCATCGTGCTGGTGGATACTCTCCTCGTTGGTCTGCTTGATGGTGACGACAGAATCCCCGTTCAGGTACTCGAATTCTGCAAGTACTTTCTTTGCCATCTCCCGCACGCAGTCCTCCACAAACCGCGGATTTTTATGCGCGGCAAGCACCACATGGCCTTCGTCGCCACGCTTCAAAAGCTCATAGATCCCGCTGCTCATGGAATTCTTGAGAATCCCGATAACTTTCTCAAGATCGACATGCTGGTCGTCATCGGTCTCAATGCAGAGAAATCCCTTGCCCCGCTGGTTGTGGGTTGCCATCGGGACTGCGGCGAAGAACTCATCGATCTTATCCTTGCTGACATCGAGCCCTTCAAGAACCCGCATGGCGCGTTCCTTCATGATGTTCTGGGCGCAGGGGCAGGCCGTCATACCCGTGACTTCGGCGCCAATACTTTTCCTGACAATCGGGGCGCGGAAGGTGCGGCGGGCTATGGCTTTGGCATGGACCTTCACCACTTCGTGGCAGGCGGTCTTGCTGACCGGCGTCTCCTGCTTGACCATGAACTCGCTGCGCATGAAAACTTCCGTGCGGTCGGCATATTCGTGGCGGTCGAGGAGCTTGCGCGCAACAACACTGCAGAGTTTCTCAATCTCGTTGACATCCCCGTCAATTGCCTGCTGAAGAACCTCGTCAATTACCTCGAAGTTACGGGAGAGGTTCGCACCCTTGAGGCTGCCGGGCAGGTCGACATAAACGTCAAAATTCGAGATGAAGATGACCGGGCGCTTTCCCGACCGGTGCACTTCCACGAGTTTTTTTACATTCTTAACCCCGACACGGGTCAGATTGATACGGACATCCGGCGATGAAGCCTGGATATCGGGCAGTTCTTTGCTGAAAGCCTTTTCAGGGGCATTATCGCTGTTTTTCGTATTAATAGGTCATCGCATCCGGATGGTGAATCAAGTGTGCTTCTTTAGTTTTTTCATATAATATTTATGTGCTTTGTTGCTGATATCAAAGGGATCAACTATGATGAAAAAATATTATGAGGCAGATGCAGATATCGGCGTGCTGAAGGGAAAGCATATCGCCGTTATCGGGTACGGTTCACAAGGCAGGGGGCAGTCCCTCAACCTGCGCGATTCGGGCCTTGATGTCGTCATCGGCCTGCGCCCGGGCAAGAGCTGGGATGCAGCAACAAAAGACGGTATGAAGGTCATGAAGGTTGCCGATGCGGTCAGGAGCGCAGATATCGTCCAGGTTCTTCTTCCCGATGAACACCAGGGCGCGGTCTTTAAAAACGAGATCCTTCCCAACCTCAAGGCAAACAAGTGCCTCATGTTCTCGCATGGGTTCAACATCCATTTCGGCCAGATCGT
>DUHF01000069.1 GCA_013331015.1 Methanoregula sp. | reverse complement strand
CGGTCAGTGAGCGGCGGATCGGGGGGCTGGGAATATATCTCATCCGCCAGGTGATGGACGGGTTCTCTTACCGGTATGAAGACGGGAAAAATAATCTCATCCTCATTAAAAAAAAAGGCTGACTGAATAATTTCCTACTCTTTTGTGATCGTCTGGATATAGGCAATGCCGATCTTTGCCTTGCGGAGCCGGGTTGAGTCGAGGAGGTGGCGCATATCGGCAAACTCGCCCTCGCTGACGATCTTCTTCACCTGCGTGTTGAGGTCGAGCGAGGGATCGTACGGGATATTCTTGAACACTACCCCGTGGTTGTGGAGGTACATCTGTTTTCCGGCTCCCTTGTTGAGCGGGTTTGCGTAATAGATGGAAGCAAGATTCTCTTCGCCGAACCCGGAGAGGTCATGGGTGAGATCGATCCCGATGCCGAAACTGACCAGCGTGTCGCCCTTGTAGGAAGATGCGGTATCTGCTGCAACCCATTCATGGAGGTGGGAGGGGGCCATGATCGACTGCCCGTCCGCGGGCGTGGAACCGGCGACCGGTGCTTTTTTGAGACCTGAACTGGAAAGGCTGTCGAGAACCCCCCAGATGGTGATGGCAACCACGCCACGGTACGTCTTCACCCGTTCCTTTGCCGAGGAGAAGATGGTCCGGTAGATGTCGGCGATGGAAACCCCGTTTGCATTCTCCGTATCGAGCGTGAAATACTCGTTGAAGGGACCGTCCAGGGTAATATTGTAACCCGTGTAGACCGGGACATCCCCGCCCGTGTCAAGGGGCGTGAGGAAGTCGGGGGTGTTGTTGCCATCAGTGGGCAGCCAGACCATCGAGCCGTGCAGGGTGATCATCTCGCCAAGGAGCGGAAGTGCATCATGGACATCCGCCCCAAGCGCCCCAAGACCGAGCGAGTAATTCACTTCCGAGAACTTCTTGGTCTTCACATCCGATTCCGTGATGGTTGCGTACAGTACTTTTTTTAAGTCGCCAAGGACCCGGAGGGCCGGGGGTGTGGTCATCCACCCGGGCTCGATGGTCAGGTTCACGCCTTCCCCGGTGATCTTCTTGTAGAATATCTCGTTGAAGAGCGAGGGGTTTTTGCGCTTCAGTACAATATCGCGGACCGCCTCTTCGGTTGTCGGGAAGATGTCAAAGACCGACGTGAACCCGGCCATGTCAAGGACCTTTAAGGGGTACTCCCCGACATTGCTGAGTGCCAGCCGCCCGTTCCGGCGTTTCATCTCGCGTTTTAACCCGTTGAATGTCCGGATGCCCCCGCTGCTCAGGTAGGTTGAGCCTGCAAGGTCGACAACCAGTTCCCTGTCATCGTCATGGAGAGCTTCGCGGGCCCAGGTGTCGAGCTGCTGTGCCCCGAATGCATCAAGACGGCCTGCAACAAAAAAGATGAGGACGCCGTCATTCCTCTCGCTTCGTGCTTCCATAAAATTTCTGCTCCGGATGATGGTTTATTTTTGGTGGCTTTTAAGGTTGGGGTAATGTTCCCGGGGGAAGGGGCTGCATCCATCATGGCGCGAACGGGATACTCTGATGGGGGGGTTTTGGCCCGGGGTATTCGAAAGCCCGGCCTCCCTCATTCCCGCACGGTATCCGCGCGGAAGTGCAGGATCCCGGTACGGCAATGGCGGGCATAGGTTTTTTTAGGGCATAAAAAAAAGGTTTTTGAAGATGGTCTCAGCTTGCCAAAATGTTCGTGTGTCCGCTTTGCTGCTTGCCAGAAGTCAGAGGAAGACAGCCTGGAACAGGAAATACACGTTCAGGTAGAGCGAAAAGACCAAAATGATCGCCCCGAGCATGAACAGCACCAGGTAGGTGTTCTCATCATCAACTGCCGGATTTTCCATGGACGAGTGATATCTTCCTGAACTCTTAATATCATCGATCCGGTTTTTCCGGTAGGGGAACGATCGTGGGAACGATCAGGTGCGGGGGATGAACGCTAACCGTTGCCGTCCGTCTTTTCCGTACATCTCCAGCCGGGTTTCCGAGACGCGGAACTCCGTGCAGTTTGTAAGATCCAGAAGATAGGCCGCTTCCTGTTCGTTTCCTTTCTGGTCCCAGCACTGCAGACCTGCAACTACCAGGTCCGATATGGCGATGCTATAATCCTTTGTGGTGTAATTGACCGAGTAATAACTGCAGCCCGATCTTCCCCCGGCAATGCCGTCCTGCCGGAATCCGATCGTTACAGGGGTGCCGGGAAGGGCGGGGACCATCGCACCCGTCCCGTTATCATAGGACCGGAGCTGCCATTCATGCTGCGTAAGGGCGGATCCGGCCGATGCCCGGATGTCAGGGATGTTTACAAAGATTACCAAAAATACGAGAAGTCCCAGCAGGACAATAGCTACCCAGAGCATCGGGCCGTGCTGATCCGGCGGACCTGCCGGTTGCCCTTCCCTCTCCCCAGCCCCAAAAGATTCTTCTTCTTCCATCCGGTTATCCCGGGAGCATGGGGACCCATAACCCTTTCGGTTCCTTTTTGCCGGTGCTGCCAGCAGGGGAGCATATCTGGCGCACCATGAGTAATTCCGGGTTGATGTGGGCGGGTTTATCAAAAAAAAGCAAAAAAAGTTCCGGCCTCAGTACTTCAATATTTTTTCTTCCACCTCATCAGGCAGTACGAATTTTGGCCTGCCCCCGGTTTTTTTTGTGAAACTCGTATTCTGGTGGATCAAAAATGAATTGGCGAAAATATCTCTCATCCCGGATTAAAAAAAATGCCAGAGGGCCGGATGTGCGGGAAGCAGGAGAAAACAGGCTGGCCGATCTCCTGATCGATCAGGCTTTAGCAGGCACACCTGAACCGGGGATCTGTTTTTGAGATCGGTTTTCCATCGGGAGAAAGGCAGGTGACCCTGTCGGAGAAAAGCCCGGCTCCCGGGGGTTGACTCCAGAAAATCCCAAAGGATTCTTCTCCTCCCGGAAGAAGGAGGTGGTCAGGGGTTCTGGAATACCTGCACTCATCCGGGGCCATTTTAGCCTCCGTTCACCCCTTCCGGAGGGCATCCTGGCAACTTCGTTGGTAAAAACAGCACCTCATTTTCCGGGAACGGTCATTTCAGTTCCGGATTGTCGGTCCGGCACTCACGGCGTGCCCGGAAATAACCCCGCTATGCAACGCTACAGCGGCCGGTCAGGCCAAAAGTCCTGCAGGGGCACATCCGATGAAGGAGGCCCTGTTTTTTGGATCGGGTTTCCTTCGGCGTGGAACATTCACCCTCCTCGGATGAATGATCTTTTCCGGAGCCAGGGATCGGGGGCGGGGGGGTGATCCCCCGGGATACCTGCACTCATCCGGGGCCATTTTGGCCTCGGTTCACCTCTTCCGGAGGGCATCCTGGCAACTTCGTTGGTAAAAACAGCACCTCATTTTCCGGGAACGGTCATTTCAGTTCCGGATTGTCGGTCCGGCACTCACGGCGTGCCCGAAAATAACCACGCTATGCAACGCTCCAGCGGCCGGTCAGGCAAAAAGTCCTGCAGGGGCACGTCCAATGAAGGAAACCCTGTTTTTGGGATCGGCGGTAACGGGCTGAGGGGTATTCTCCGGCGAGAGATGGTGTCTCACGTCGCAGTTGCTCATCCGGACCCCCGGTTCTCTGAGATCCTCCAGGATTTTGTGGGAAGACTCTCAAGAAATGCCCGGGGCTCATCCTCAATTTTGGTAACGAATGCCTCTATTCAATCTTAGTAAAATGGCCGTCTTGCATTTTACGATCAGCATCTTCGAACAACCGGCGCTTCTTCTCACGGGCTACCATATCCGAGAGAACCTGATCGAATGTCTGGCCCGGCTTCCGGAGCTCATACAGTTCTTCCCACGTGCTGGGACGAACCGGGATTCGTTTTGTTGAGCATTCAGCAACGGACATAGGTAACTTATTGGTACTGGAAGGATTTTCTTTTTTGCAATAGTTCCCAAATTCCTTTTGTGACTTCATCTCTTCAGGTATCATAATTCACGGGAACAATTCGTGAAACATCAACGAAAAAAAATGCCTGTGAACGGGCATCCATACCTGGATCATAAAAAAATCTGGCGTGTTTTTGATTTGTGCAGGTTATTCCGGATACTGACACCCACGCTGATGGGAGTTGAACGCTAAAAAAACCCACAAGGGATAGACTCCGATGCAGCCGGGATTCCCTCGCGACGATCCGTACAACACGATGGGAAAATGAATTCATTGGTTATTACACCCCCGCAGAGTGTAAAAAAGCCTAAAAAAATTGAATTTTTCCCCGCAAAAACGGGGAATGGGGTCCGGTTTGCGATAAAAAATATTTCAGGATGCAGCCTGTGCACCTTTTGCCATGAACGCAACATAGATGGAGGCAAGTCCCGAGACTACTGCAAATCCGCCAAAGACATACGGGAGCATGACGATAGCAACGACCGTATTGATGAGAAGAAGGAGGCCGAAGATGATGCTGATGATACCCAGCACACCATTGCCTGCATCCTTTGTGGTAAATGCCTGGAACAGGTGGGCAGCCCCGATGAAACAGGCCCAGAACCCGATGAAGATGATCAAAAACCCGACAGCGAAGAACGTTGCATAGAATGGATGCATCAGGATCAGGATGCCGGCAAGGATGTTGATGACCGAGAGGAAGAGTTTCCATCCCATATTGCTCCGGTCGATAACCAGGCTTGCAATGGTAAAAAGCCCGCTCACCAGCCAGTATGCCCCAAGGAAGATGATGAAAAACTCCATGGTCTGGCCGGGATTCATCAGGAACATGAACCCGACAAGGAGCGTCAGGATACCCCAGAGCAGCAGGAGCCACCAGGGGAAGAGGTTGGGGTCTGCAAGCATCTGTTCGGTCCGGGAAATATCGTCAGTCATAAGAACGTTTCACCAGAGGTATATCAACAAGGCAAGTATTTGTACTATTCCTTTTCCTGCATCGGGAATCTCTGCCATTGCACCCGGGTCTTCGCCCATAAAAGGGGAATTATTGCACCACTCCCCGATACCCGCCCCCTCCCTTTTATTACCCGGTACCACTAAGCCATGCATGAGAGGGAACGGCAGGGGCAGTCCCGGCCCGGACCCCGGAAAAAGGGTGGTGCATGATGAATCCGGAAGAGAAAATGCTGGTTGCGATACTTGATGATACAATCCATACCGAGACGCCGCACGGGCGGGCTATCCGGCGGATCGCAAAAGGGCTTGAGGAGTATGGGATCACCGTTGCAGACATTGCATCGCCGGCCGAGGCCCGGGCTGCATACCCTGCCATGCCCGAAGTTGACTGTTTCCTCATCAACTGGAACCTTGGTGGAGATACTCCCGAGAAGCACAAGGAGACGGTCGGCCTCATCCACGAGATCCGGAAACGCAACGAGGATATCCCGATCTTTCTCATGGGCGAACCGACAACGGCACCGCCAACAACACTTACTATCGATATGATCCGGGAGATCAATGAATACATCTGGGTGATGGAGGACACCCCTGAATTCATCGCCGGGCGCATCACGGCGGCAGCGAAGCGCTACCGGGAGAAGCTGCTCCCCCCGTTCTTTAAAGAACTCGTCACCTTCTCCCGGGATTTCGAATACTCCTGGCACACCCCGGGCCATGCAGGGGGCATCGCATTCCGGAAATCCCCGGCCGGCCGGGCATTTTTCAAGTTTTTCGGCGAGCAGCTCTTCCGGTCCGATCTCTCCATCTCGGTCGGGGAACTGGGATCGCTCCTCGACCATTCCGGGCCGGTCGGGGAGGCCGAGCGATACGCGGCAAAGGTCTTTGGGGCTGACGCAACCTATTTTGTGACCAACGGCACCTCGACAGCCAACAAGATCGTCTTTTTTAACCGGGTCACGCAGGATGATATCGTGCTTGTTGACCGGAACTGCCACAAGTCTGCCGAACATGCGCTGACCATGACCCATTCCGTTGCCGTCTACCTCATCCCCACCCGCAACCGGTACGGGATCATCGGGCCGATTCCCCCGGACCAGATGACCCCGGAAGTGATCCAAGAAAAGATCCGATCCTGCCCCACAGCAAAAACCTGCTCCTGCCAGGAACCGGTGCACGCGATAATCACCAACTCCACCTATGACGGGCTCTGTTACCATGCGGCACAGGTCGAGGAACTGCTGGGTAAAAGCGTGGACAGCATCCATTTCGACGAGGCATGGTATGCTTACGCCCGGTTCAACCCGCTCTACCGCGACCGTTTCGCCATGCGGGACGAAAAAAAAGATGCCGGCGGCCCAACCGTTTTTGCCACCCAGTCCACCCACAAGCTCCTCGCCGCACTCTCGCAGGCCTCCATGGTGCACATCCGGAACGGGCGCGTCCCTGTGGAACACGACCGGTTCAACGAGGGGTTCATGATGCACAGTTCCACCTCGCCGCTCTACCCGATCATCGCGTCCTGCGATGTCTCGTCAAAGATGATGGACGGTGCCGGCGGCCTCACGCTCACCACCGAGTCGATCGAAGAGGCTATCCGGTTCCGTAGGACCATGGCGAAGATCAAGCGGGAGATCGGGCACCTGAGAACCCCGGCCGACTGGTGGTTTTCCATGTGGCAGCCGGATATGGTCACCAGCCCGTCAACAAAAAAGAAGATGGCGTTTGCCGATACGCCTTTGGATCTCCTCCGCGACACCCCCTCGGCCTGGGTCCTCCATCCCGGCGAGAGCTGGCACGGGTTTTGCGGGCTTCCGGACGATTACTGCATGCTCGACCCGATCAAGGTCACGGTCCTGATGCCGGGCGTGAACGAGGACGGCACGCTCGCGGACTGGGGGATTCCGGCGGCGATTGTCGTGAAATTCCTTGACACGAAAGGAATTGTCAACGAGAAGTCCGGGGATTATTCCATCCTCTTCCTCTTCTCGATGGGCATCACCAAGGGGAAGTGGGGCACCCTGATCACCGAACTCTTCGAGTTCAAGCGGCTCTATGACGAGAACGTACCGCTTGAAGACGTCTTCTCCGATCTCACGACCGCATTTCCGGATCAATACAAGGGCATGACGCTGCAGGACCTTGTTTTGCAGATGCATGCGTTCAAGAAGGAGCGCCATATGTGCGAACTGCTCCAGCAGGCATTCTCGATCCTGCCACAACCCGCAATATCATATGCCGAAGCGTTCCGCAGGCTGGTGAAGAACGAGGTGGAACGGGTGCCGGTTGCAGAGGCTGCGGACCGGATTGTTGCCACCGGTATTGTGCCGTATCCCCCCGGCATCCCCCTCCTTGCGCCGGGCGAGCAGACCGGGGATTTGGGTGGACCGGTCATCCGGTATCTCCTCTGCCTGCAGGACTTCGACAACCAATTCCCCGGCTTCACCCATGACACGCACGGGATCGAGATGGAGCATGGCAGGTATGTGATGTATTGCACAAAGGAGCGATGACAATGGGCGAAGCCGGTTCCGGAACCGCAGGCAGCCTTTCGAACAAGAAGGTGCTGGGGCTCTTTGCCCTTGCCATGATCAACGTTGCCGCCGTCCTCAGTATTCGTAATTTCCCCTCGATGGCAGTCTACGGCTGGTCCTGTATCGGCTGGTACGTCATCGGCGCAATATTCTTCCTCATCCCCATCTCCCTTGCCGGGGCAGAACTTGCCACCGGCTGGCCGGAAGGGGGCGGGGTATATGCATGGGTGAAGCAGGCCTTTGGGGAGAAGGGCGGGTTTACCGCGCTCTTCTGCGAGTGGTCCAACAACCTTGTCTGGTTCCCGACCGTCCTCTCCTTCATAGCCTCGACCTTTGCGTTCGCGCTGACCCCATCACTCGCTTCGAGCGGGATCTTCATGTTCACGGTCATGATGGTCGCCTTCTGGGGCACGACCGCCATCGCGTATTTCGGCGAAGAGGTCTCCACAAAGTTTGGCAACATCGGGGTTATCATTGGCAGCATCATCCCCTCCCTCCTGATAATCGTTCTCGGGGTCTGGTGGCTGGGATCGGGTGCCGCAATCGTCCTTCCGCCGTTCTCGATCGGTGCCATGGTCCCGACAATAAGCCTTGCCACCCTGCCGTTCTTTGCAACCGTTATCCTCCTCTTTGCGGGGATGGAGATGGCCGGGTTCCACGCCCTTGAGACAAAAAATCCCCAGACGGATTTTCCAAAAGCCATGGGTATCTCCGCAATCATCATTGTCGTTTGCACGGTCCTTGCCACCCTTGCCATCGCAATCGTCATCCCTGCCGACCAGCTCAACCTCGCCTCCGGGGTCATGCAGGCGATCCAGTACTTCTTCACTGCAGCTCACATCCCGTGGATGGTGGCGCCGATGGCGCTCCTCATCACCCTTGGGGGCGTTGTCTCACTTGCAGCATGGCTGATCGGCCCGGCCAAGGGCCTTGGGGTTGTTGCAGAAGAGGGGAACATGCCCCCGATCTTTGACCGGACAAACAAGTACGGCGCCCCGGTCGCCGTCCTTGTCATCCAGGCGCTCATCGGTTCGGCAATCTCGCTGCTGTATGTCTTCCTCCCGTCCGTCAACCAGGCGTACTGGATCCTCTCTGCCATGACCGTTGAACTCCTCTGTATCGTGTATGTCCTGATCTTTGCCGCGGTGATAAAACTCCGGTACAGCCAGCCGGATACGCCACGCCCGTTCCGAATCCCGGGAGGCATGCCGGGAGTCTGGTTCGTAGGGGGCCTTGGGATCCTGGGCACCACGTTCGCTTTCATCGTGGGGCTCATGCCACCCACGTACTTCCAGACCAGCGGTATGGCGTATGTCGGTTCGGTACTCCTGGGTACCTTCCTGCTCGCCGTCCCGCCACTCGTCTTCCTGCACCTGAAAAATCCCGCCTGGCTGAAGAAAGGGGGTGCATCATGACCTCAGTAACAAAACCTGATATTGCGCTGGTTATCTTCCTGTTCGTTATTGCTCTGGCCCCGATTGGGCTGCTCGCTCTTACGGGGACTCATGTACCCTGGTACCCGGTGAGTGGTGAGCCGGTCAGGGAATTGCTGGATGCTGAGGGTATCAGTATCGTGAACACGACCGATACGCTCTGGAACCTGCCGGGGGCTACGGGTGGCAGGACCTATGTCATCATCGATCGTGACAACGATCAGACCGTCATCTCTACCCAGAACTTTGAGACCGCGGAGGCACGCGATGCCGCCATCCGGTCATGGCATGCCCATGGAGCCGGGCGCGGAAAGCCTGCCGGCAGCCTCTTTGTTCTCGGACAGCAACTGGTGATGATATCCCCCTCGGACCGGCCGGTGCTTGAAACTCTTGGGGCAACCCTGAACGGAGACCGGTAATTTTTTCCTTTTATCTCTCTCTCTTGGAAAAACCACCCGATTAATGGAAGACACTCATTTTTTTAGCGTGGCCGCACAACTGGTGCATCGCATATGATGAAGAGGACGTATTTCCTGTATCTTAAGACGAGAAATTCTGTTGATATTCGCGGAATGATGGAGTAATGGAGACCGCGGAACCAGCTCCCCCGGGTTTGCGGGTGCAGTCTCTAAAAACGCATGGTGGTATTACCCTCCTGAACAGCGAAAAAAAACTTCTCAAAAGCACGTTTTTCGTGATAGCCTGATCTTCTCTTTGCCCCATTTTTATTGTAAAAAAAAGGGGGGATTTGCCGCCGTAGAAGAAGAATCAGGGCGTTCATTTCTTCCGGATATGACCCGTAATGACCATCCGGGTCGTGGTGTCCAGGAGAACGGAGAAGTCAAGGTCCACGACAAAGACCGGAAACGTTCCAAGGAGGGTATTTCTTTTGATTAAGTAGATCCGGGACTCGAGCAGGGCTGACGTTGTCTCGTACTCCTCGTTTGGATCCCGGGTGCCGGCACCCGTGTTGCGGGAAGCCTCAGCCAGCAGTTCCTCAAGAGCTGCTTCCCGGTGGTCCAGCAGCCGGTTGGCCATGGCCCGGCTCGTGATGCCGTGGATAGCCCGGATGATGAAGTACTGGCTTATAACCAGGATGAGGATGAGCCCAAAGCGGTGGGTGATCTCCGTCAAGCCCGACTGGGTGACAAAGGCATCCAGCGTCATCCCTGGCAGGAGGATGATCGTGGTCAGGAAGACCAGGACAACCAGCAGGAATCCCACAAGGAACATGATCGAGATGAGCCAGGCGGGAAGGTCCTGCGCAAGCCGGTTCCGGACCTTGTCAAGGTCCTGGCTGAAGCGGGAGGTGAACGGTTCGGTCCTCCAGACAAGATAATAAAACGCGATGAAGAAGAGCGACTGGCCGATGATGATTGCGGTTGTGTGAAGCGGGAGCCCTTCAAGGAGATCGATGAGAACCATCAGGATATCGACTGCGAACAACAGCCCGATTCCCAGCGAGAGCCCCCGGCTGTTGATCAAAAACGAGTTGATGAAGATCCGGGTAAACCGGGTCGTGCTGGTCTTCACCCCGTTTTCTTTGAGCCAGCCCTGGAACCGGGCGATCTCCGGCATTGACACCTGCCCGCCACCTGCGCTTGTCGGGATTAACAGGGTGATAAAGTACCCCATGTTCAGGTAAAAACTTGCAGCGATAAAGAGCGTGAAATAATCGGCACGGAAGATGAGGTAGATGCCGTTGATGAGGACGCAGCAGGAAAGGATGATGACTTCCCACTGCCTCCGTGCTCCCGGTGCGAGAAGATCGCCTCTTTTGGTACGGACCGTGTCGAGTTCACAGGCGATCAGGTCACGGGCAGGGGTATCAGGTGCAGTGCCGGAAAGAGAGCCATCTGGGGAGTTTTGCTGGGTCATGCAGATCACCGGGACAATTACGGGAGGGGATGATTTCGCGGGAAAACAGGGGCGCTTCACGCGGGATATACAATCATCGGCATCAGGTTGTTTATAGATTGCCACGCCCGGGCAGATAAAAACAGTCAGGGGGAGCAGGGCAAATTCATGCGTATCGTGAGGGTATCCTGAACAGCAGAGATTTTCTAGTTGAATCGCCAATTATATCACAGGAAAATTAAAAAGCACGGGTGTTCCGGAGAGAGTAATGTTGCTTGCTACGAAAACTTCATGCCTGTTACGGGGAATCCTGGGGATAATCTTCGGCTTTTTGGCACTGGTGATTCCCGAACAGATCATCATCACCTTCTCCGGTCTTTTTTTGGTACTCATCGGGCTTGGGATGGCGCTCTTCCTCTTCCTTGCCATAACTTCAAGGAGCGACGAGTCGATGCTCTGGTTCGGGCTCTCGGCAGTCCTTCTCGTAATTGCGATCGTCTCCACCTTCCTCTTCAACATTGCCGGATTCCTCTTAATCCTCCTCATTGCAGCAGTCGCAGCCTATAACGGGTTTTACGATATTACCCTTGCCATGGCTCACCCCAAGACCAAGTTCATCATCATTCCCGCCATGGTCCTTGCCGGAGTTGCCCTGCTCTGCATCTTCTACCTCTACTTCCCCAACTTCCACGACCACCTCTATATCTCGATCGTGGGGACCCTCGCGTTCACGTTCGGTCTCTTCTCGATCGGCATGGGGTATTTCAAATTTGAGGAGACTGTTGATGGTGCGCCGGTCCAGAAAGCCAGCCGCACGTTCCGGTGGCCGGATGCAAAGAAGAAATAATCACTCCGCATCACCATCACCGGTTTTTTTGATGAAATGATTCCCATGGTCTATGATGTGATCGTTGTCGGTGCAGGACCTGCCGGCAGCGCGGCAGCGGCTGAATGTGCCCGTCTTGGCCTCTCCACACTCTGTATCGAAGAGCACGGGACGATCGGGTACCCGGTCCAGTGCGCCGGGCTCCTCTCAACAGCAGCATTTGCGGAGTGCAGGGTTACGGAACGCTCCGTGCTGAACCGCGTCTCGGGTGCCCGGGTCATATCGGGCCGGGGCAGTGTCCTCTCCATCGATGCGGGCACCACAAAGGCAGTGGTGGTTGACCGGGGCATCCTGGACCGGGATATGGCTGAAGCAGCGGCTGACGCAGGCGCGGAGTTCCGCCTGAAAACCGGGGTCTGTGAACGCGGGGAAACCTCT
>DUHF01000251.1 GCA_013331015.1 Methanoregula sp. | reverse complement strand
TCGAGATTGACCTTCCGGTTGCAGGGCTTGATGCCAAGCCGTTCCATGCGGTATTTATCCGGGCACCGGTAGTCACCCGCGCCGGGCCTTCGTTCACGGTTCTTGCCCGGCTCCAGAAAGGGATTGTTGCCCTTGAAAAGGGCAGGCACATTGCGCTCTCGTTCCACCCGGAACTCGGGGACGACACGAGGCTTCACGAGCATTTCCTCAAAATAAACGGCATCTGAAGAGGCACAGCCTGGTGCCAGGGCCGTTATTTCTTTATCTGCCCGAAAGATCCATCCTTTTTCATGAATACAACCCCGCCCCGTCTTCTCGCAACGGTTCTTTGCCGTTTCATTGGCGGGCTGCTTTTCATGAGCGCTGTTCTCTTCATCCCGGCCGGCACGTTTGCATACTGGCAGGGCTGGGTCTATATCGCCGTGCTTTTCATCCCGATGTCTGGTGTCCTTTTGTACCTGGTCAGAAACGACCCCGCTCTTCTCGCACGGCGGATGCAGACTAAAGAGAGGGTGACCGAACAGAAAGCCATTATCACACTCTCCGGCATTTCCTGTTTTGCCTGCATTATTCTAGCCGCTCTCGATTTCCGGTTCGGGTGGTCGCCGGTTCCTCTCTGGCTTGTCATTACCGCTGATATTTTTGTCTTCCTGGGATACCTTATCTTCTTCTGGACAATCCGGGAGAACAGTTATGCTTCTCGTATTGTAGAGGTTGCAGCGGGACAGCAGGTCATCGCCACCGGGCCCTATGCTTCTGTGCGGCACCCGATGTATGCAGGAGCGCTCCTGATGTTCCTCTTCACACCGCTCGCGCTCGGCTCGTTTCTTGCGCTTGTCCTGTTTCCGCCGATTCTCCTGACGCTTGTCCTGCGGATCAAAAACGAAGAGGCACTGCTGGTACGGGAGCTTGACGGGTATGCTGAATACTGCACAAAGACGTGGTACCGGCTGGTTCCGGGTGTGTGGTAAGGCTTTCGTGCTCTCCATTGGTATTGGCGCGGGATATTGCCGGACAGGAAGAACAGGATAAAAAATCAGGCCGGGGAGGGATCTGCTATCCTTCCCATGAAAAGAATCGCCCCGCTCTCATCGTCCTGGATTATGACGACGAACGGGTGGTTGGCCCGGAAAACAGGAATTGGTTCCGGATCCACGGGCGCTGCGGCCAGCCTCATGACCACGGCCGTTGCCGCCGCCGCTTCGGTCCCCTCTTCATTCACATCGACATATGCCTGGTGGACAACATCGCTGATGTAAAGGCCCTTTGAACCGATCATGCCGGAGAAGTCTGCACTTTCGGAGAATGCTGTCGGCATCCCCATCGCAGCGAGGATCCCACCCAGCTTATCATACTTGGTTTCCAGCTTGAACTTCGGGAAGTACACCTCGACCTGCCGCGATTTGGTTGACTGAAGCAGATCCCGGAAGGTATCGGACTCAAGCGATGCTTCAACCGGTGCAAGGTTGTCTCCCTTCGGGAGCAGGACGACCATGGAGAGCTGCCTGCCGCTTTCATGCTCGTAAGGCATCGCGAGGAGCTGGAGATCACTCGTCTCCGCATACCGGTAGATTGCATCCTCATCGGTCCGCTGCATCATCGGGACCTTTTTGGTCTTTCCTGAACCGGTCCGGAAGTCTTCATCGGAGGTTTTGTTCACATCAAACTGCTTCACCCAGTCGCCTTTGAAGTAGATGGCGTTGGTGATCACAAGGCGGGTGAGGGGATCGATGGTGCCGGCAGACAGGAGGTCTTTGATCTTATCATTGGTCTGCCCTTCGACCCACTGGTTGATGGTGAGCCGGGATGGTTCGGGCTGGTTTTTGAAGTCAAGGTTGGTGACCTTTGCACCGTAATACTGTTCTGCCGTCGTGGTGTAACCGGACAGGAACGGACAGGTCTTCTCTGCCCACAAGGCGTTTGCCGTCCGGAGCGTATATGCAGGGTCTCCGCTGTTGATGATGGCATTCAGACCGGAAAAACCGTTCCTCATGGTAGAGGCATCGGGCGGGAAGAAAAAGACCGACCGGATCTCATCGGCCGTCTGGCCTTTTGCCCCTTCGTACGTTATCGCCAGCGCAGAGGAGATGGAGAACGGCGAGAAGAAGAGGTTGGCATCGGCAGATGCTCCTTCCCTGAGCTGCGAGTACAGGTCGAACGCGAACCGGTTGTTTGCCGCGGTAACAGCCTGTTCAGCGGTTGTGTCCGATGATCCCGCGGGGATCGTTACCGGAACTTCCGGTGCGGTCGTTGCCGGTGGTGTGGCAGGCTGGGCCGGGGGTGTGCTGGTACAGCCCGTAAAGGCGATGCAGAGAAGTATGAGGGTGGTAAACAGACACCCGCCAATAGTCCTTGGATCCATGACCAGCATTGTGGGGAAGTTGTATTATATCTGGCGATGAATGCGAGTTTTTTCGCAGTTACCGGCAGGGGACGCAGGAGACTCAGGAATATGATTATCTCCAGTCCCTCTTCATCGCTTCTGCCCTCAGTTCTGCGTTCATCAGCTCGATCGCGTAGCGCAGTGCCGTCCGGGGCATCTGCC
>DUHF01000034.1 GCA_013331015.1 Methanoregula sp. | reverse complement strand
GAACGGGAGATTTCGAAAATGAGATCGGACGCCTCGCGCCCGCGTGCGACATGGGTCTTGTTATCGCTCCCGACCACCTGCTCTCAAATTATTCCCTGATCCTTGAGCAGCATACCCACAGCCTCGGGTGCGGGTTCATGACCATTGCACTCTGCGCCAACAAAGTTCGGACCCAGAAGATCCTCACCCAGCACGGAATTCCGGTTCCCGGAGAAGCCGGTTCCGGTAAGAGAGTGATCAAGCCGGCCAGGGGATGCGGGGCACTGGGTGTCCGGCTGTCGGAAGATGAACCGGGGGAAGGGGAGTTTGCCGAGCGGTATATTGAGGGGGAACACTACTCGGTAAGTATCGTTCAAAACCGGATCATTGGTGATGCCTGCCAGTATTTCACGGGAAATCCACCGGCCGTTCTTGCCGTGAACCGACAATATATTGACATCCTGCCCGACGGAACCTTCCGGTATCTTGGGGGTGAGACCCCCATCCACCCGGAGAATGAAGAGGAGATTATCAGGACCGCTCTCAAGACAGTGGAGGTCCTTGGCTGCCAGGGGTACTGCGGGGTAGACATGGTTGTAGCAGACAAAGCCTATGTCGTGGATGTCAACCCCCGGATCACGACAAGCCTTGTCGGGATTGCGGCCTGCATGGAAGAAGAGATCGCCAGCCTGCTGGTTGCTGCCTCAAAGGGGCAGGGACCGGCAGAAGTGCACCTGAAGGGCCGGGTCCGGTTCGATACTGACGGGAAGGTCACCATGGAATGATCGGGATCGATGTCGGGGGGGCAAACCTCAAGGTGGCTGATGAGAATGGTGCCCACATCCATTACTGTCCGCTCTGGGAAAAAGCGCCCATTACTGAAATTCTCCTGCCGTATGCAGAACACGATCGCCATGCGGCGGTCGTAATGAGCGGGGAGCTTGCCGATTGTTTCATGGATAAGATGCAGGGCATCTCGTTCATCGTTGATGCAGTAAAAAAAGCCTTCCCCAATGCCCGGTTCTATGGAACGGACGGGACCTTCCATGACAATCCGGTTCCCGGACTCGCCGCAGCGAACTGGCTTGCTTCCGCAGACGTTCTCCGTACCCGGTATCCGGATGCAATCCTTCTTGATATCGGGAGCACAACCTCCGATATCATCCCCCTCAACAGTTTTTCTCAGCTCAAGGGGCTGACCGACACAAAGCGTCTCCAGAAAGGGTATCTCCTGTATACCGGCATGCTCCGAACGAGCATCCCGACCCTTATCCGGTCCGTAAACCTCAACGGGATACCAACTCCGGTCAGCACGGAATATTTTGCTGCAAGTGCCGATGCGCACCTCGTACTCGGCCACATCGGGCCTGAACAGTATACCTGCGATACGCCGGACTATAAGGAGAAGACCGTTGCCGCATCCCTGCGGCGTCTTGCCCGCGTAGTCTGCGCAGATCTCGAAGAGATTGGAGAGGATGGGGTAATGGATATTGCCCGGCAGTTCTGGGCTGTCCAGCGGGCACGTGTCTGCGATCAGGTCAATCGGATCTCAAGAGAGACCGGTTCAAAAATGATCATCGTTGCCGGCACCGGTGCTTCCCTGTTTGCCCGCGAACTCGGGGGCATGGATCTGACAGAAGAACTGGGAAATTTTGCCGATGCCCTTCCCGCCTTTGCCGTGCGGGAACTGGCAGCGGGCCGTATTGCGGCATCAGAACCGGACCTTTGAAGTTGCCAGGGTGGATATCGGGGATACGGCCCCATCTGGCGGGCTCCTGACAGCCCCTGGCGCTACATTCATGGGGAGCAGGTCATTGGATTTTCGCATCCCGGTATTCTCTGCCGCAAGTGTGCTGCACGGGAATATGGTGAGAGCAGAGGGAAAATTGCAGGCTTCGAGTGCATCCGTGCTATCGATTCGTCCCCCTTCCGGAATTCGGGCGGAAAGATTGGCGAGCGTCAGAACCGAAGACGGCAGTTGCATGCCAAAGATATCGGTTACCGGAATCTCCGGTATTGCCCTGCCAGAATACTTCTTCCAGCTGGTGCGGTCAACGCGGATTCCCATCGCACCGATATGCCGGGCTGCCCGGCTTTCCGGCATGGTTGCAGAAAGGCAAAAGAAGAGATCAACCACCAGGCTGCCGATCCGCGTGCCCGGATAAAATGGTTCATCTGCATTACAGAGTTTTTTGCAGTTCTTGCAGGTGAAACGTTTTATCCTGACCTTGATGATTCGCTCCCCGTCCCCGTCCCTGATCACGGCGTACTTCTTCGTACGGGTATCATATCCCTGGACCCGCCCTCCGCACACAGGGCATGCGGCAAGGTGAGTAAATTCAGCATCATCAAGAGAGCAGATCGCGGACTGGATGATATCTGTTACCATTGGCGGGATGCGGGGGGGTCGCATGGGGGGATCAACTCTGCAGATATTTCTTTGATACTGTGTGCTGTGCACAAGTGCTGTGCACTAGTCAGACAAACACGTTTTTGTCCGCGCTCCTATAAAAACCCACCTAAAATCATCAGAATGCAGCTGCGCGGTGAATGGAACATACAGCACCACGGCAAAGGGTAAAAAAAAACGTTGCCCTGAACCGGCAGTCAGATTACGGGAACCCAATCCACCATCCGGCCAGATGAGAGAAAAAAGAGAGGGGAGAACGAAAAAAACGATCTCCTCTTAACCTACCATGCCTCGGGGAAGGCCATGTTCGTGTAGATGTCCTCAAGCCGGGCCTTATGCGTCTTCTCCATGTTGGCCAGCTGGGAAAAGAGGAGCTGCTGCTCGGTATCGGTTGAAAGACTGGCAAGCTGGGTGTACATCTGCATCGCCTCAAGCTCCTTTTTAATTGCAATGACCAGACCATCAAGTGGTTTTAAGTCGGCAGTCAGGGCAGGGCTTGGGATCGCATCGCCAACCTTGTAGTCCTTGCCGGGATTGAAATGGAGTTTGGCAACATCCTTTGTCAGGAAACCCTGGAGGAACTCCCGGTGTTTCTTCTCCTCTCCTGCAAGTTCGTCAAAGAGTGCCTTTAATGCCTTATCCTTTGCCCGGTCCGAAACGCTGCGGTAAAACGTGTAGGCTTCCACTTCGCGGTCGATTGCCGTGGAAATGATCTTTTTTGCATCGTCTGCTTTCATGGTTTAACACACACTTCTGGTCAGGTCCTGACCAGTTTCCTGTATGGCAGGGTCTCATATATATGTGCATGGATGCCTGCATACCATCACTGCCCGGGGAAAACCGGCAACAAAAACAAAAAAAGACTCTCCCCCGACCCACCACGTTTTATTATCCTGCAACACGTAACCGGAAGATAACGATGTGCAGTACAATGACCAGAAAA
>DUHF01000265.1 GCA_013331015.1 Methanoregula sp. | reverse complement strand
TCAACATCCATTTCGGCCAGATCGTTCCTCCTGAGAACGTCGACGTTATCATGGTGGCCCCCAAGGGCCCCGGCTTCATGGTCCGCCGCCAGTACGAGGAAGGCAAGGGTGTTCCGGCCCTTATCGCCGTCCACCAGGATGCCACCGGTAAGGCGCACAAGATTGCACTCGCGTATGCCAAAGGGATCGGTGCCACCCGCGCCGTTGTCCTCGAGACCTCGTTCCGCGAAGAGACCGAGACGGATCTCTTTGGCGAGCAGGCAGTCCTCTGCGGGGGAGTTACCTCACTCATCAAGGCAGGATTCGAGACCCTTGTCGATGCAGGATACTCCCCCGAGATGGCCTACCTCGAAGTACTGCATGAGACCAAACTTATCGTCGACCTCATCTACGAAGGCGGGCTTACCAACATGCGCAAGTACATCAGCAACACTGCGCAGTACGGCGATCTCACCCGCGGCCCCCGGGTTATCGGTGAGGAGAGCTATATCGCCATGGAGGAGATCCTTGAAGAGATCCAGAGCGGCAAGTTCGCCCGCGAGTGGATGCTTGAGAACATGGTCAACCGTCCGGTCTTCAATGCGCTGACCAAGGCAGACGAGGAGCACCTTATCGAGGAAGTGGGTAAGGAAGTCCGGGGTATGATGCCCCAGTTTAAGAAAGACGCCGATAAAAAACCCACTAACGCCCCGGTAAAGAAGCCCGCAAAGGCAAAAGCCCGGAAATAACCTCCCTTTTTTCTGATATCTTTTTTTATTGTCGATCCAAACACTACCTGAATGAAGATCTGCATCATCTATCACAGTGAAACGGGTAATACCCGTCATGTCGCCCAGCATCTTGCCGCGGCATGTGACGGGAAACTGATTGATATTACCGAAACCGCCACCTACAACCGGCTCACCCGCTTCCTGATGTGGTGCAAAAAGGCACGCGGGGAGGAGAAGACTACGATCGAACCGGCATCGATCGATGTTTCGGGATACGATCAGGTGATCTTTGGCTCTCCTGTCTGGGCGTTCAAACCGACACCGGCCATCCATGCCGCAATCGATGCCGTGAAGGGATGCGAAGGAAAGCGGGCAACCGCGTTCTGCACGCATGGTGGCCGGCCGGGGCAGACGGCAGAAGTTTTCCAGAAGTGGATCGAGGCACGCGGCATGAAATGTGTGGGAAATGCCAGTATTCACCAGGATGATATTGAGAACGAGAAGAAGACAAAAGACTTAATCTCCGTCCTGATCAAAGACAGCAACCCCGTGTAACGCGGTAATATCCCGCCAGAGGCACATTGGCATTTCCCTTCCCAATTTTTCCGGTGTCCTTTTTATGCAGTGCAGGCCGGCTCTGATAATCTGACTCCCGAAACCCCCCCTGTTCCCGCCGTGCTGGAGTCTTTTTTGCCGGGGAAAGCCTTTTTGTCGGCCGGCACCGTTATAGTATACAAGTATGACCGACCCGTATGAACAACTCCTCAAACAGGCCTATTCCAATATCACGGAAAAGACCGAATCCTCGGAACGTTTTGTAGTTCCTGAGGCCAAAGCCTACGTAGAAGGCAAGACAACAATCCTCGAAAATTTCTCTGAGATTGCCGGGAAAGTCCGGCGGGACCAGGATCACCTCATGAAGTTTTTGCTCGGGGAACTGGGCACGAGCGGCAAAGTTGACGGCAACCGTGCCATCTTCAACGGCAAATTCGAGATTATGCTCATCAAGGCGATCATCAAGAACTATGTGGATGATTACGTGATCTGCTCCGAATGCGGCAAGCCCGACACGCGGCTTGTCAAGGATGACCGGGTCATGATCCTCCGCTGTGATGCCTGCGGCAGCCACCGCCCGGTCCGGAAACGGAAGGCAAGGACGGAACCGGTGTCGGAAAACCTTGAGGAAGGCACCATCATGGAAGTCGAGATCCAGTCGATTTCAAAGAGGGGTGACGGTGTCGTGAAGATGGGTCGTTACATCATGTACGTGGCAAATGCAAAACCCGGGCAGAAAGTGCGGATCAAGATTTCCCGGATATCCGGCTCGATTGTCTTTACTGACCGGGCCGAGGAATAAGTAAATCTCTTTTTTGGCTCATTTGAAACGTGTATGAACTTTCGCTCATGTGCGTTTTTACAAAAGAGCATAAGAACCTCATTTGCAACCGGATCCCGGTTTTGAAATTGCAATCGCGATCACGATGGCGATTGGAAATCGTTTCGGAAAAATCGCTAACCGATTTTCATTTCGCAATCGGATCGCGTTTTTGATCGCAAAATCGATCAGCGATTTTCATTTTGCAACCGGATCCCGGTTTTGAAAATGCAATCGCGATCATGATCGCGATCGAAAAACCGATCCGGATCGATCGCGATCCGATTTTGATTGCAGAACCGGATCCCAACTTTTCCGGCAAAATCGATCCATGGACGTTTTCTCCAGAGCAATTTTATTTCAATACCTGCATTGGTGGCAGGATCAAACATTCAGAAACGTTTGGAAAAAAAGTATTGGAAAATAACAGACTTTTTTAGGCTTTGACTTTTTTGATGCCCTTGAGGAGCTCGTCGCAATGACCGGTGATGCGCTTGCAGGCCTTTTTGATGATGGGCAGGGGGTTCTTTTTGTGCTTGGTGGTGACGAGGAGTTCCGGGTCGGAGAACTGGAATTCTATCATATAGCGTGCAACATCAACATCGGGATCGCTTAAGATCTCCTCAACGAGGGCATTCATGAACGTGTGCCCCTCCCCCTGGATTATCAGGCGCACCTTGTCCTTTTCAAGCTCGAGTACTTTTACAATCATCCACCTATGTTTGGGCACCTGAAAACTATTAAGGTATGGGT